>CAMNFW010000257.1 GCA_946537565.1 uncultured Ruminococcus sp.
CATATCCAGAAGATCGGCGATTATTACTATATTTTCCTCATTGCCTGGCCCTCCGGCAGCCGCAGAATCGAACTGTGCTACAGAAGTAAATCCCTCCTCGGTAATTATGAGGGCAAAACCGTTCTCAATTCCGGTCTCGGCACCTACGGCGGCGGTGTTGCTCAGGGCGGTATCGTTGATACCCCGGACGGCAAATGGTATGGTCTGCTCTTCCAGGATCACGGCTCTGTCGGAAGAATCCCAGTTCTCGTTCCTGTTGAGTGGCAGCAGGACTGGCCGATCATGGGTGTCAACGGTGCAGCTCCACTCACTATTGATGTTGATACCGATCTCACCGGCACTGCCCTCGCTAAAGATGATGATTTCAGCTCAGATAAACTTGCCCTTGAATGGCAGTGGAATCATAATCCGGATAATTCTGCCTGGTCTCTCTCTGAACGTGAGGGCTGGCTCAGATTAACCAATAAAACCCTCGCTTCAAATCTTCTCAATGCTAAAAATACTTTAACTATGCGTACTGAAGGTCCCTCATGCAGCAGTGTCGTAAAACTCGACGCCAGCGGTATGAAACCCGGCGATAAGGCTGGTCTCTCTGCTTTCCAGTTCAAATACGGCGAGGTTGGAGTTTATGTGGCTGATGACGGTTCTAAAAAGATCTTTATGGCAGAAAACGGCGGATATTCCAGCTCCGCTGCCGTTACTGACAGCTTTGACAAAATCGTTGAGGAAGCGCCTCTTTCCGGTAATAATATCTACCTTAAAACTGAATTCGTCTTCAATAACGTAAACTCCGACGGCAGCAGCTCAAATAATATCGACAAGGCTAAATTTTTCTATTCCTACAACGGCTCCGATTGGACTCAGATAGGCTCTGAGCTTTCTATGGTATATGACCTTAAACTGTTTACCGGCTACCGCAGCGGTATTTTCAGCTATGGCACTAAATCTGCCGGCGGTTTTGCAGACTTCGATATGTTCGACTATGAACGTGCAGAGTGGAATGCTGCCACAGTTGTCGAACCTGACCAGAACGGCTGGTTCTTCCACGATACCTTCGAGGGAAGTGTCAACGGCTGGACAGGCAGAGGTGCTGCTGATATACTCACCAGCGGAAGAACTGCCTATGAAGGAAATGAAGCCCTTCTCGTTGAAAACCGCTCTGCCTCCTGGAATGGCACCGCTAAGTCTATCAGTGCTAATACCTTCAAACCCGGCAATTCTTATAGCTTCAGCGTTAATACAATGTACTTCGACGGTGCTGAATCTGCTGATTTTAAATTCACTCTCCAGTACAAAGGCGCTGACGGTGAGATCTATTACGATAAGATCGCTTCCGGCACCGCTGTAAAAGGTGAGTGGATCCAGCTCGCTAACCAGAATTATACTATCCCTGATGACGCTTCTGATTTGCAGATCTACGTCGAAACATCTGATGATTCCTCCGAAAATTTCTATATTGATGAGGCTATCGGTGCTGTCGGCGGTACAGTTATCGAAGGTGCCGGAGAAGGTCTGAGCGTTATTCTCGGAGATATCTGCTCCGACCAGCGTATTGATGTTTATGATATGATCGCTGCAAGAAAAGGTCTTATCGAAGGCTTTGATAATAATAAACGTGCTGCCGCTGCTGCTGATGTGGACAGAAGCGGAGCCTTTGAGGTGAATGACATGGTACTTTTAAATGAATACGTTTTAGGCAAGATCAAGGAATTCCCAACTGCTGAAAAACCTCAGCCAAATATCACTATGGCTGATTATACCGCTCAGGTACAGGCTGTTGTCTCTGAATTTGAACCCGCTGAGGAAAGAACCGAAAAAGCCGGTGTCAAATACGGTACTGTTACTAAAAAACAATACTACTCCAATACCTGCAAGCGCCAGAGAAATGTTAATATTCTCCTGCCTGCAAATTATGACCCGAATAAAAAATATCCAGTCCTTTATGCCCTTCACGGTTACTGGCAGAATGAAGATACTCTTATCAGTGAAACTGATGAGACTATGAAGCTCCGCCAGATAATCGGCAACGCTATCGCTTCCGGTGAAGCTGAGGATATGATCGTTGTTTTCCCGTACATCTACGCAAGTGCTGAACAGGAAGCCTGCTCCGCTATGGACGATTACAACAACGCTGCCTACGATAATTTCATCAATGAGCTGACTAATGATCTCATGCCCTGGATAGAATCTAATTATCCTGTTAAAACCGGCAGAGAAAACACCGCTATTACCGGATTTTCTATGGGTGGCCGTGAATCTCTCTATATCGGTTTCAGCCGTCCTGACCTCTTTGCTTATGTTGGTGCTGTTTGTCCAGCTCCAGGTCTTACTCCAGGTCTTATCAATGCCAGTGATTTTAAGTTCACTGATACTGAGCCTTATCTCGTTTTCCTGACTGCCGGCTCAAACGATACAGTCGTTTACTCCACACCCTCCGGCTATAACGATATCATGAATGATAACAACGTTCCGCATATCTGGCATTACGTCACCGGCGGCTATCACGGTGGAAACAGTATTCGTGCCCATATGTATAACTTTATTCGTGCCCTGTTCAAAGCTGAATAATCCCTGTCTGTTCTGCGCTTATACCCTAACTGAATAAATGCAAAGTCCTGAAAAGTGCAAACGCATTTCTCAGGACTTTGGTTTTTCTTCATGTTGTTCAATTCAGATAATGACCGCTCAGCCCACATTATAAAAAAACTGTGCGCCATTCTAATATCATTCAGAATGGTACACAACCTGTTGCTTCAACTGAAGCTGAACGCTCCAAATCTATGATTTTATGTATATCTGCTAACGTTTGTCCTTGTCGATGAATTAAAGCGAAACTATTGACGCTCCTGCAAAAACTACTACAAAGATCATCAGTATATCCCAGCAGCTGTAAATATTCTCTGAGCTTGACTCATAAATCTCAGTATAATTGTTTTTACCTCATCTTAACTGGAATTCTTCCTTCTTTCCTTCCTGTTCGATGGTGCTGACAATTATCTGCATCGGCATCTGACCCTCATACTCCATATTTTCCATCTTTTTCATGTTGGTCCATATGCTTGTCATTGGCAGAGAGTTATATTCTCCGACTGCACAAACAGCATTAATGCCCCAGCGTGAGATAGTGAAATTTGAAGCTTTCTGTGCATTGCCTTTAAGTGTAAAGAAGGTGCCTGCAAAAACAAGCTGGAATATCAGCAGGAACGGAACTACTGTCATGGCAGTTGTAGGATTCTTTACAACACTGGA
>CAMNFW010000258.1 GCA_946537565.1 uncultured Ruminococcus sp.
GGAAGCCTAATGTAAAGCGTGTTAAGGCTATCGTCAAGGGTACTCCTTGTCATATTTACGCTTGCACAAGATGCCTGCGTTCTGGTAAAGTTGAGAGAGCATGATCTCTTCTGCGTTACAAAATATTACGCACTCTGTTTTCAGGGTGCGTTTTATTTTTTTAAGCCCCTGACGGTCATTAAACGCTCAGGGGCTTATTTCTATTTATGGTAACACCGCATGAAGAATATTTTTCAAGCAGATTCAAAAGAAAGCCGTCAGGTGTGCTTTGTGAGGGCTGTCTCAGGAAAGATAATCTTTTATTGCTCTGTCAGCATCTTCTAACCGCTTTCTCAGCTCTGATGCTGATATCCTCATTGCTCCGTTTCCAAGTATTATCATCTGTTCAAGTCCGTCAGATGTTGCGACCCTTACTCTGTGCCGGCGTGACAGCTCATGGCTTACCCTTTCAATGTAACTGTCAGCAGTCTCCGACTCCTTTGTGTAAACTATGCTTATGTTGAAATACTTCTCAACTTCTCTGTGCTTTCCCTTTACCCTATATGCGTCAAACACAAGTATCAGCTCCCAGCCGCAGTACCCCTGATAATTACACATTCGCTTTATCAGCTCCGCTCTCGCTGCGTCAAGATTTTCATCTGCTATTCTCTTAAGATCCTCCCAGGCAAAAATTATATTGTATCCGTCTACAAGAAGATAATCAGGTCCCTCATAATCCGGCAGCTTTACCGGCTTGCTGTAATCAGGAGCGGTTTTTGTACGCTTGAAGGCTTTCACAGGATCACGTTCTATCTTTCCGTAAGTCCGCTCAAAAATCTCCATAAGCTCCTTATCAGATGCTGCTCTTTCAATGTACTTTCTGACACGCTGCTGCTTTGCTGAATCGTCATCTTCCTCTTCATCTCTGCTGCTCATCACCGACGGCAGGTGCATATGCTCCGGAACTTCATCCCACTTTACTATATATCCTGCTCCATGACTGCAAAATACCGAATCTGCGGAGTTTTCTATATCACTGTCACAGTCATATCCTGCCTCAGCTATGACCTGTTCAGAATTATGACACTCACGGAAGCCGCTGCTTATACATATTAGCTTGCCCTTTCCATGAGTATAGCTCATGACCTCAGTCTGATAACCGTTCAGCTCAGATACCGGTCCGCTGCCTGTTATTACTGAAATTTCTCCCCTGCTCTCAGGCGGCGCAAATTCAGCCGATCTGTGCTGTAGATCTGCTATAGCCCGTCCTACATATTCCGTCGGAACTTCAAGCTCATAGTCAAAATACGGCTCCAGCAGCACTGGCTCTGCACTTCTTAATCCCTGACGTACTGCCCGATAAGTCGCCTGCCGGAAATCTCCGCCTTCTGTATGCTTGATATGTGCCTTTCCAGCTGCAAGGGTTATCTTCATATCTGTTATCGGCGAACCGGTAAGTGTTCCGCAGTGTACCTTTTCTTCAAGGTGTGTCAGTATCAGCCGCTGCCAGTTTCTGTCAAGCTTGTCCTCGCTGCAAACCGTGTCAAAAACCAGTCCGCTGCCATTCGGAAGCGGTTCAAGTATAAGATGCACCTCAGCATAATGCCGAAGCGGTTCGTAATGTCCTACTCCTTCAACTGCTGACCGTATTGTCTCTTTATACGCTACTGCTCCCTCTCCAAACTGCACCGGATAGCCAAATTTTTCCTCTGCAAGTCTTGACAGCACTTCCAGCTGCACCGCTCCCATAAGCTGAATGTGTATCTCACGCAGCTGCTCGTTCCACAGAATATGAAGCTGCGGATCTTCATCTTCAAGGCGGCGCATATCCTTCAATGCCTCATGGATATTCTTCTCAGGCGGTATAATTACCTTATAGGTCATTACAGGTTCAAGCACCGCCCGGTCTGAGTTGCGGATATTTCCTATTCCCTGACCTGCATAGGTCCCGTCAAGTCCTGTTACTGCACATATCTCCCCGGCAAAGGCTTCTCCGGCTGTCCTGAATTTTTCTCCGGAATAAAACCGCAAAGAACTTACCTTTCCTGTCAGCTTTTCACCGCCCTGTGATGTATACTCAATTTCACTGCGGACTTTAAGACTGCCGCCCATTATCTTCATATGCGTCAGTCTGCTGCCCTTGCTGTCATAGGTTATCTTATACACCTTCGCTCCGAATTCCTGCTGATGCTCCGGCTCTTTGGTGTATTTATCAATTCCCAGCATGAAAGCTTCTATGCCCTCGATCTTAAGCGCTGAACCAAAATAACAAGGAAATATCTTTCTGTCTGATACCGCTGTTATTATATCTTCATTATCCAGCCTGCCTGAGTTAAGATATTTATCCATAAGCTCTTCACAGCTCATTGCTGTTTCCTCGGAAATATTTTCCTCAGTACCTGTGAAATCTATACAGCCCTCCGAAAGCTGACTACGGAGCTTTTCAAGTATCGCACTCTTCTCAGCTCCTATCAGATCCATTTTATTGACAAATATAAACACCGGAACTTCATATTTCATCAGCAGCTTCCATAATGTAGACGTGTGGCTCTGAACCCCGTCTGTACCGCTGATTACAAGCACTGCATAGTCCAGCACTCTCATTGTCCTTTCTGTTTCTGCCGAAAAATCTGCATGACCAGGTGTGTCCAGCAGGGTGATGAATGTACTGCCGGCAGTAAGCTCTGCCTGACTTGAAAATATAGTGATGCCCCGTTCACGCTCAATGCTGTTTGTATCAAGAAAAGAGCTTCCGTTATCGACCCGTCCGGGCTTGCGTATTTCTCCGGCTGTATACAGCATTGCCTCGGCAAGAGTTGTCTTTCCGGAGTCAACATGAGCTGTTATGCCAACTGTTATCTTCTTCATGGCGAATATCCTTTCAGCCAGTTTTTTAATCCATATACTTTTGTGGGGGAAAACCCTTTCTAAAAGATATTCCCCCACTCCTTCCTTTCCACATTTCTTTCTGCTTCATGAAAAGGATAATTATTAAATTTTAAAATATATGAGAATTATCTCTTTATAAAGTATTCCTCATACCATACAAGGAAGGTGTATATCGTCCATACCTTTCGCCAATTGTCGGAGTTGCCGCCTACATATTCATCATATATAGCCTTTATCTCCTCTGGCTTGAAAAATTCTGCCGCATATTCACTGCTGAATTTCTCTCTTACATCAGCATTGAATCTCTCATCTGCCAGCCATATGCGAACAGGCACTATGAATCCAAGCTTCTTGC
>CAMNFW010000259.1 GCA_946537565.1 uncultured Ruminococcus sp.
CTGTCTGATCTCACCGTCTACGGTGCAGACGTAAGCGCCGGTGATGTTATTTCTAATCATAAAAGTAATGCTCATAAGACAAAAAATTTATCTCTATTATAATCAACTTCTGTGTAATAATCGCATTTGTTAGCTGAACTTGTATGTACATCTTGTCCGACTTGATGATGCCCATTTTCATCATCATAGCTATAATGACAGGTACACATAAATCCCCATATAAAATCGCAATTTATACAGTCTCTGCAGTTTTTCATGCTACTCATTGTCTTCACCTCCGTCCATTCTTGCACCGCAGCAAGGGCAGTAATTCAGAATTTCACGCCATTCATTCTCAATATAATTGCTTGTACTGAGACTGAGACCACATTCACTGCACTCCACATAGGCATCATATCCCATAGTATCACATCGCCAGGAACCACGCTTAACCGGCTTAATTTCCTCCGGAGAAAGACCGATATCCTCATATGCACCAAGCCGTTGCACGGCAGCATATTTGTTCACACCTGGTCCAGTGCAGTAGTGAGAACTTCGTGTTGCATCGCCTTGGGTCTTGTAAGTCAGTCGTTCATTATTCAACATTTTCATCTATCCTTTCTACCAGTTGACCGTATCATCAACGGCTTTTTTCTGTTCTTCCCTGGAGCGGCGAAGGTACAGCTGAGTCATGGTGAGACTGCTGTGACCGAGGATATCCGCCAGCAGGGAGATATCGTTATTCCGCTTAAGAAACTCTATTGCAAAGAAGTGCCGGAAGGAGTGAGGGTGCATGACCTCAGCCGGAATGCCGTAGCGCTTTGAGAAAACCTGCAAGGCATCACGGACACCGCCCCGGCTCAGAGGTTTCCCACGATAATTGACCATGATCGGCGAGTTATCGGAAAGCTTATCGATCAGCGGTGCAAGCTCAGTTATCAGGGACTGTGGAAAGTAAATGGTTCGGACGTGAGCTTTTGTGTTCATGGTTACGCTGCCGTGAAGCAGGTCTTTTTTGGTAACTCTCAGAGCCTCAGAGATACGCATACCGGTTTTTGACAGAAGCAAAACATAGCAGACCCACCGCTGATTGCCGTCAGTTCTGAGACCGTTCAGAAGTTTGTCAAGCTGCTGCTGCGTGATGACATTGCTGATATGGGACTGTTTTTGTTCTTTGACGTGCTTCAAGGTCAGCGGTGAACCAGCGAACCGGCAGTATCTGAGCAGAGCAGTGATTCTGAGGTTTACAGTTTTCGGGCGGCAGGATTTTATAAGATCGTTCTTGTAGGCGATCAAGTTCGGCTTAGAAATTTCGCTGTAGCTGCGTGCGAAGTTTTCAATCCCTGAAACGTAGGTCTGAATGGTGTTAGGGGAAAGCTCTTCCTCCCACAGAAAATTTTTAAATCCTTCCACGTTTATCACGCTGATTCACCTGATTTCTCTTGATTTCATGTATAGCTGTTTCCGGCACTGTCCACCATAATTAGCATTATGGTGGGTAAATTTACTTTGTACTGTAAGCCGTGTTTATCTCCTCAGCCATGTGCCGGAAGGTGCGGTTAATTTTCTGGTTGATCGCCTCGTAGTAGCTGTGCAGCACTCCACGCTCAGCAAGTTCAAGCTTCATCTGCTCGATCATGACAGTCACGTCCGCCAGCTCCATGATGAAGCGATCCCAGTCCTCACCCTGAGCAGCTTCTACCAGCTCCTCACACTCTTCTACAAGCTTGTTCTGCTGCTGAGTGAAACCGTAATGCTTGTAGATCATTTTCAGCCTATCAGCCATAAGCGGATTAAGAATCATCGTCTTCACCTCCTGTCCACTCAGGCAGCTCCTGGACATTTTCTGCTACTTCTGAGAGCAACTTCTTTACTTGATCAAGTCTTTTAGGCTGCTGAATGTCATTAAAGAAAGCCATGTATCCAGTCCGTTCCTCAATTATTTTTGAATCCGGCTCAAGCTTTTTGTCCCAGTAGTAGAAGACAATTCCGTTTTCTTCTCCACGCCTGCCTTTATCCTTCTGTTTGTAGTGAACCTCACCATGCTTTATGGCTCTCCAGAACTCATGCTGATACTCAACAGTATCTGAATAGTCCGTATACTCTTCACAGCAATTATCTTCATTTATCGTTATTTCAGCTTTGGTGCAGAAGCCACTACTCCAATTTACGCAATTTTCCGAATAGCAAAATATCATTATTTTTACCTCCGTTTCATGTGATATTTTTTATGTATATCTTAACCTCCGGCTGCTCAGCGTAGAACTTCAACACTGTCAGCCTTACGATCTGCTTATCATCGTGATAGGCGACACCGTTCAGGGCATCGCAGACGGCTTTTGCGATGTTATCGCAGTCCGGTTTTTTAGTGGGAAAGACGTTTCTGTGGAGCATATCGCTTTCACGTTTAGCCGAAGCAGATGCAGGAACCGGGAAATACGCTGTTATCTGAATTTCTACAGCCTGCTCCTTGTCGAAGAATATCCCCTTGCACTGCCTTGCATATTCTGTTTTTACCAGCTGTTCATAGCTGACTGTTTTTTCTGGTGTATAAGTAACCACCCTGCTGCCATGCCTTGAAAAGACCGGTCTTTGCTTCCCCTGGGGAATTGTTTTAATAGAAAACTGGACTTCCATTTTTCCTCCTAAAAATTGTTAATAACAAATTTATATTTTTCAACATCGAAATAGTCACCTATTTTATATCCGTCTTTTTGAAGCCATAGCCTGATAGTGTTGTCGCAGTTGGCAAGCTCTCGTTTTTTGCTGTCACACCAAAGGCTTGCTTTTTCGATGTAAAGATCAGCAGTCTCCTGACCGAAGTCTTTTATCAGCTGATGATACTGCTCATCAGAAAGAAGAATATTCTGCTTGCTTCCGAAGCGCAGAAGAGGGGGTTCGTTTCTTCTTCTTTCATTTAATTTAATTTCATTTTCTTTACTTTCCTTTGTGGCATTATTGCTGGCATTAACCTGAGTTTCTGTGACATTAACCTGAGTTTCTGCAACAGAAACCGGATTTATGGGTACACTTTCAAAACCCTCCTGAAAGTCTTTTTTTTCAAGAAGGCAATATTCTTCAATTTTTGACTGTCTACGTTCAGTTGCTGCCAGGTACCGCTCCTGAATACTCCGGGAGGTCAATATGTTTCTCTGCATAAGCTCTGCTGAAAAGAGATTAATCTTAGCGAGATAAGAAATGACATCTTTAACAGTCTTTTTGTCCCTTGCCCAGCGGTTT
>CAMNFW010000260.1 GCA_946537565.1 uncultured Ruminococcus sp.
AAAAAAAACGTGAGCAAAAAAACTTGACAAAAGCTGTTTTTAGTATTATTATATTATCATAGTATTTGAAACGGAGAAAAGCTATGATAAGAGATGTTGTCAAAGACCAGATGCTGCTGAGTATTAAATCTGTTCCAGCTGATAAAAACGACCTGCCTGTAGTCATCGACCTGCTCGATACTCTTAAAGCTAACGCCGATCACTGCGTCGGTATGGCTGCTAATATGATCGGTGTCAGGAAAACTATCCTCGCTGCCCGTATAAACGGAAAATTTATCGTCATGATCAACCCTGTTATCACTGAACGCTCTAAACAAATTATTCAGACATCCGAAGGCTGCCTTTGCCTCAGCGGAAGCCGTCCTGTTACAAGAAATATCATGATAAAAGTGGATTACTTCGACCGGAAATTTAACCGGAAAAAAGGCATTTACCGTGGTATCGAAGCTCAGATCATCCAACATGAGATAGACCATTTCAACGGAATTATTATTTGAGGCGGATTTTTTCCGCCTTTTTTTGTTACACTCTGAAAAGCCGCTGCGAGTATGTTTTATGAAACCGGTCAATTAACGGTTTTGTATCATCAGGGACTGATCAGTTCTTTTACTGATTTAATTTCCCTGAAAGGAGGACTGCAAATGACTGACAATGAATACCACTCCCTTATGGTTTCTTCACCGGAAAATGCCCAGAATTTGCTTTTTGATGAATATTTCAACTACGTCTATACCATCGTTTTCAACAAACTCAGAAGTATCGCCTCTAAAGAGGATATCGAAGAGTGTGTCAGCGATGCCTTCGCAGATGCTTTTTTCTATCTCAAAAAATCTGATGCCCACAACGGTGACCTGAAAGGTCTTATCGCTTCTATCGCTGCAAGACGTTCTGTTGATATGTTCAGAAAGCTTAACCCCAAATCCGGCAGAACCGTTCCGCTGGAAGAAGCCGGCTATATTGCCGACAGTATAAGACCTGAGAATACCGCCGAGGCTTCTATGATGCGCTCCCTCCTGCTGGACAGTATCAATCAGCTCGGTGAACCGGATTCTACTATCGTTATGCAAAAGTATTACGGAAATATGAACTCCAGAGATATCGGAAAAAATCTTTCTCTCTCTCCGGCTGCTGTCCGTGTCCGCTGTTCAAGAGCTTTGAAAAAACTTAAAAATATCCTCGCCGTTAATGGAATAACTCTTAAGGAGGCAGACTTATGAGCAATAATAATAAAATTGATTTCAATATCCTCGAAAACGCCGATAAGGAGACCGTTGATATGATCTCGGATAAGTATCAGCTTGTATCGGATAATGATAAGAAAAAAATGCTCGCTATGAGCCGTAATAAGTATAATAAGCTCGTTGATGAAGACGATAATTCTGCTGACAACAACTCCGATTCCGATGTGATAAAAGGTGTGGAGATCTACTCCCGTCCTAAATGGTACAAGCCAGCTAAAATTGCCGCTGCCGCCGCTGCTGTGCTTATCGTCTTTACAAGCAGCAGGCTTCTGCTCAGTTCAGTTTCCCCGCCTTCCAGTAATTCTGGCTCCGAAAATGTCACCGAAATAACTACTGATATTCAGCCGTCAACTGCTGAAACTACTGATTCTTTAAACTCCTTTTCCGGCAGCTGGAGTGAGGAAAAATGTATCTCCGCTGCTGAAAAGCTTATGGAATTGTATATTCCTTTATATAATATCAGTGCTGCCAACGGTTCATATGACCCCGATGACTTTATCACAACCTACACCTATTGGGGTACAGCTGATGACCTCGCCGTTTCAGATGTGGACTTTGAACCGTATATCTCCGGCAGCGCTGTGTATTCTCCGCTGTATTATTATAAAGTGAGCGACGAAAAATTCCAGTCCGTCGGCGACCTAAAAAAGTATGTTCTATCCTTCATGAGCGGTCAAAGCTTGGATGAACTGTATGCCAGCATCGCTGATATCAATGACCTTCCAGAGGAAAAATACGTCCTCTTCAATGAGGGGCATGATATTCCGAGATTCATTATACAGGACGGTGATCTCTATACCCAGCTGCTCCCGTTTAACTATCTTGACACTTCTCAGTGGGATTCTTATGTCACACAAGTCTTCCCCGAAAACGACACTCGCTACGTTGCCGAAAAAATCTACTTCAATGCCGATATCAATAAGTTCTTCATTATCAACATCAGAGTCAACCACGACCAAAACGATAATTATACTATCGAACTCGACCGCTGGCACGAAACTGACCTTAATATGCTTGACAGCTACTTGAACAATAACAGACCTGATCTCATTGAACTTTTGTACTCACAAGCTGATACCCAGGAAATCCTTTCAGGTGAATCTGAGTCTGAATATACCCCGGTATTCACTTCTGATTCCGACAGAAAACTGCTCATTGATCTTATGTACAACAGCATCGACAGCTTCGATACCGCCGGCGGTACAATATACAGAAAAAGTCCCAACAGTGACAATATTGAAAAAATCACCTTCGCCTGCAATGTGCCTGAATCCCTGTCCTATGAAACTATTATGGATATGTCTCTCACCTCCGGCACTTCAATTGACCTTATAAACAGCGGTGAAGCAGATCTAACTCCGGCTGATGAAAATGAATACAGGCAATACTACAAGTGTGACGGCAACTCTGTTCTCATCAGTGACAGCAATTCAAGTGAATACTCCTATTGTTATGATGCTGTAAAAAGAGAAGGTTACAACAACAGCTTCGACCCGTATGCTCCGGTTATCCGTGAAAAAGCCTGCAATCTCACTTCAGCGGATATCGTCGTTCAGCCCGGAGAATTTCTTTCAGGTCTTATAAGAATGGATAACACCGACCAGTGGCAGATCGAATGTATCCTGGAATTTGCCGGAAGAGAATGCTATGAAGTCACAGGATATGAGCCTGCGGACGGTCTCACTTTCAGAATGCTTGTGGATACAAAAACCGGCTTCATGCTGGAAATGGAGCTTTACAACTCAGATTCACAGCTTATCGACTTCGTCCGGACACAGTATATCTCAATTGATGACGGTGATTATGACTATCTTAAATCTATTGCAAACTCTGAAAGCTGATATTACAGCAAAGAGCCTGAGCGTCTGTTCTCAGGCTCTTTTTCTGATATGTCAAATATTTCATCATATGTCACCGAAAGTATTTCCCTTATATATATTATCTCGTCCGGGTATAAATGCCGCTGTCC
>CAMNFW010000261.1 GCA_946537565.1 uncultured Ruminococcus sp.
GCAATATTTGCGATCCTTGTCGGTGCAGAATAATCATATCTCGGATCTCCGCAGTGGATCAGCAGCGGAAGCCTGCCTTCTATAAGCTCATAGATTTTATACGCTTCCGGTGAATCTGCATCAAACTTCTGAAAATCCGGATGCAGCTTAACTCCATGCAGTCCAAGTTCTATTATCTGCTGAATGTCCCCTTCCAGGTCTTCGGAGTCAGGATGTGTGGTTCCCAAGCCAAAAAATTCGCTGTGTTTGTCACATTCATTCTTTATAAATGTATTGATCGAACGTGTCTGATGTGGGGTCGTTGCGGTCGAGCAGACAAGATATCTCTCAACATTTATCGTGCTGCCAGCTTCGATCAGCCTCTCGCTGACACCGCAGTTGTCCATGCGAAGATCATAGAAATGTCCAATATTTACTGTTGCATTTTCAGCGATTTTTTCAGGAAAAATATGTGCGTGAGCATCAATTATCCTGTAATTCTGAAATAATTCCTTTTCCATTAAAAATGCTCCTTTGATTTTCAGCCGTTTCTGCTGAATGATTTACATTGATTTTTTTGCTTAAGCTAACATTGATTATACTACATTAATAATTATTTGTCAATTATTGTTTTCCCTGCAAATGTGCCGTGATCCAGTTCAGAAACCCTTCTTCCGTAATATTCCCGGACGCTGTTTCGAGTATCTCATTTGTCAGCTCATCATCTGTGTAACACAGTTCAATTCCATTCAGTGCAAGAAACACCAGCATTGAATGCACTCCGATACGTTTGTTGCCGTCCACAAATGGGTGATTATTTATTATGCTGTATCCAAGACGTGCTGCCTTCCCGGTCAGCGTCGGATACAGCTCTTCCCCTGCAAATGTCTGAAACGGCGCATTTACCGCAGATTCCAGTAGTCCCATTACCCTTAAATCCGGTGAACCGCCGGTTTCTGAAATCATTTTCCTGTGCATCATTATTATATGCTCTGCTGTCAGTCTCTTCATTTCGCAAGCTCCTCATATACTGCCTTGTTCCGCTTCATCAGCCTTTCCGATATTTCCATGACCTCGCTTAACTCAGCTTCTGTTTCCGGCTCGCTGCTGTTTATATCTTTATTTTCAGTTTCCATATTTTTCCCTCCGGCTTCTTATAAACAAAAAGTCTCACGCATAAAACGTGAGACTTTTATGGAGCTGATGACCGGATTTGAACCGGTGACCTCCGCCTTACCAAGGCGATGCGCTACCGACTGTGCCACATCAGCATCAACAGTAATTATTATACAGGATAATTTCTAAAAAGTCAATACCTTTTCTATATATTTTATTATTTTAACATTTTGCGTTTCCTATTGACTTTATTCTCTGTATATGATATAATATTTTATGTATAAATGCAGTGATGGTTCAAAACCTGAGTATTCCCCTGAATGCAGAGAGTTTCCGTTCGGTGCAAGGAAATTTCAGGGTCTCAGTGACTTACGCTCCTGAGCAGCTGTTCTGAATTTTATTAGGAACAGCCGGGTATGCCCGTTACAGCTTCTGAGGTTCGTATTTTTTACGGATAAATCAGGGTGGTACCACGAGCAGCTTCGTCCCTGACAGCATCGGCTGTCGGGGATTTTCTTTTTTCTGCTGAAACGGAGTCCTGCAATATGAAACAAATCAAACCTTTAAAACCTAAACAGAATCTTATTGCCCTGTTCATTTCCGCTGCCGGATTTATCGTCTATTTCTGGTTCATCGACCGCTCATTTATCGGTAAATTATCTTCCGCTGTCGCTATTCCCCTGGTGCTTATTTATGGCATCGCTTCTTATTTCTGGGAGAAAAATGCCGATAAAAAAGCTCATTTCTCTCACCCGGATTTGCTGGACGGAAGCTATTTCAGCTCCCCCGACTGGCGTGAGAAATTTCTTGAATACTCTCAGTCCAAAGGATGGGATAAGGTAAAGTCTAAATCTATGAAGGCTGATGTCTGCCGCAGATCCAACAACGGTTACAGCCGTGCTGCTATTCTTTACGGCTCTTTCTTCACCGTCTGCGGTATCGCTCTCTTGTTCTCACCTTTTTCTGTCTGGAAGTCTGCACTGATTTTGATCTTTGGTGCTGCGATTCTCAGCTATGCCATTTATCGCTTCACCGGCGGTCATTTCAGAAAATGGCTTAAATCCTTTCCAGGCGATATAAATGAACTTGAACACAGCTACATGACCGGCAAGCTCCTGGTTTTCAAAAACTCCGGCATCAACATCGGGAATAGTTATACCTTTTATTTCAGAAAAAAAACCTGCGGCGCCTTTCCTGTCAATGACATCGTATATGCCAACCGCAAGATCGTTCACCTGAAAAAATATCAGAACAGCCTCTTTGCCGGCGATGAATACCTGCATTTCCTGGTCGTGAAAAACCGCAGCGGCTCCTGCTTTGAGGTTCAGCTGAATGAGTTTCAGGTGGAAATGGCTCTGAATGAACTGAACCTGCTTATCAATTCCTCAGACAGTAAAAATGAAATCGTTGAAAGCTTCGATAATTCTATTATTACACCGTAAAGCTTTATTCACTTTTTTGAAAGGAGCGCTCTATTTGAATCGCAATGCCCTCAATGATCTGCTTGTTTCTTACGAAAATTCAGCCCCCGATAACCTTTATGAATTCGACTATCATTTTTCCATGCTGTTCTATGAGCTGTACAAGGATTCCCCCTTCAGCCAAATCCCGGACGTGCCTTTCATGTTCATGGGAATCGACGACTGGCAGGGTATGTCCCTCCGCTGCGGTGTCTGGCAATACTACGAGAACGGCGATTTTGAAACCGGTAAACTCCAAAGAGTTACCGATTATCTCAGCTCTCACGGCGAAAATGACTGGGCTGATGTTTTTGCCAGCGGTATCCATGACTATGCTAATGAAATATATCAGGACGACCCGGTTTCACACGCAGTTGGTTACCCAGAACAGTGGCTAGAAGAGTCGGGTAAAATAGACGACTGGATATATGAAAATGAAAACTATATCTATGAATGGAAACGCCGTTTGATTCTTGATCACAAAGACGATGTGCTTTCACTCGCCAATGATAAATATTTTATATAAAGGAGTTATTACAATGACTATTTTTGAAGAGCTTAAAAGAAGAGGTCTGCTCGCTCAGCTGACCGATGAAAAAGAAATCGAGGAACTTATCAATGCCGGTAAAGCTACCTTCTATATTGGCTTC
>CAMNFW010000262.1 GCA_946537565.1 uncultured Ruminococcus sp.
GCTCAAATAATTGATCCGGCAATGAAAGCGTGATGTCAAGTGAATCGTTATTCAGGGAAATTGCCGGAGAGACAGGAGGAAAAAGATATTGCTGTATAATGATAATTCTAAAATTATAAATTCAGAGATAGTTGACGAAATGGAAAATTCCATGCTGCAATATGCTATGTCAGTTATCGTTTCGAGAGCGCTGCCGGACGTAAGAGACGGTCTTAAGCCCGTTCACAGACGTATACTCTATACTCTGCATGAAAACGGTCTTACACCGGATAAGGCTTACCGTAAATGTGCGGATACCGTCGGTGCCGTTCTCGGACGTTACCACCCACACGGCGATGCGGCTGTATATGATGCGCTGGTTCGTCTTGCCCAGGATTTCTCAATGAGATATCCTCTGGTCGATGGTCACGGAAACTTCGGCTCTATCGACGGTGATAAGGCTGCTGCCTACCGTTATACCGAAGCTAAAATGGCTAAAATGACTTTGGATATGCTGACGGATATCAATAAGGATACCGTTGACTTTACCCCTAACTATGACGACCGTCTGAAAGAACCTGTAGTTCTGCCTTCACGTTTCCCGAACCTGCTGGTCAACGGCTCAACAGGTATCGCTGTTGGTATGGCTACAAATATTCCTCCCCATAATCTTGGCGAGGTCATTGATGCTCTTCAGCTTCTTATTGACGACCCTGACTGCACTATGGAACAGCTTATGGAAAAGGTTCAGGGACCTGATTTTCCCACCGGCGGAATTATCATGGGAAAAGCCGGTATCCGTGCAGCATATGGCACCGGAAGAGGTAAGATCACCCTCCGCAGCCGTACCCATTTCGAGGAGATCAAAGGCAGACAATGTATCATTGTTGATGAGATCCCTTATATGATCAATAAAACTTTGATACTTAAAAATATTAATCAGCTCTGCAAGGATAAGCGTATCGAGGGTATCTATGACCTCCGTGATGAATCGGATAAGGACGGCATGAGAATCGTTATTGAGCTGAAAAAGGACGCAATTCCTAATATTATCCTCAATAAACTCTTCGCCCTCACTAAGCTCCAGGAAACTGTCGGCATAATTATGCTGGCTCTGGTAAACGGCGAGCCTAAGGTTCTTACCCTTAAACAAATGCTCAGCCAATACCTCGATTTCCAGGTCGATGTTATTCAGCGGCGTACAAGATTTGACCTTAAAAAAGCCCTCGAAAGAGCGCATATCCTCCAGGGCTTCGTGCTGGCAGCTGACTATATCGACGAGGTCATTGCAATTATCCGCAGCAGCGAAAATATTCCGGAAGCTAAGGCAAGAATGATCGAAAGATTCAAGGATATTGATATGTCCGCTCTCCTTGACCGTACACAGTATGACTTTACCGGTCTGCACCTGGAAAATCAGAAGGGTCTTTCAGATGAACAGGCTGAGGCTATCGTTCAGATGCGTCTGGGTGCGCTGACCGGTCTCGAAAGACAAAAGATCACTGACGAGCTTTATGGTCTGCTGACTAAGATATCTGACTATGAGGATATCCTCGCTGATGTTAACAGGGTATATTCTATTATCATGGAAGACCTTAATACTATCCGCAAAAAGTTCAGCGATAAGAGAAGAACTGATATTGAATCTGTCAGCGGTGAGGTCGATATCGAAGACCTTATCCCCCAGGAGGACTGCGTCGTTACCCTTACTAATAACGGTTATATCAAGCGTATGCCCGTTTCTGAGTATAAGACCCAGAGACGTGGCGGAAGAGGTATCACCAATATGAAGCAGCGTGAAGAGGATTTCGTTGACGAAATGTTCATCTGCGGTACCCACGACAATATCCTCTTTATCTCTAATAAGGGCATAATGTATAAGCTGAAATGCTATGAAGTTCCTGACGGTTCAAAGGCTTCAAGAGGCTTTAATCTTATAAATCTCCTGCCTCTGACTGAGGGCGAGAAAATCGCCGCTATGATAAAAGCTGAGGATTTCAGCGAGGATAAGTTTATCACTATGATAACCAAGAGAGGTAAGATCAAGAGATCTAATCTCTCACTGTATAAAAATGTCCGCAAAAACGGTCTTATCGCTATCGGTCTTGATGAGGGCGATGAGATTGCCGGCGTTCGTATGACCAACGGAAATGAACAGATCTTTATCGCCACAAGAAATGGTATGGCTATCCGTATCGAGGAAGCTAAGGGCAGGTCAATGTCTCGTTCAGCTCACGGTGTCAAGGCTATAAAGCTTCGTGAGGGCGATTATGTTGTCGGAATCGCAAGAGTTCGTCCAGGCGCTGCTCTCCTCACTGTCACCGAAAACGGCTATGGCAAACGCACTGAGATCGAGAATTACAGAATCCAGAACCGTGGCGGATATGGTCTTACTAACTATAAAGTCGATGATATCCGTGGCCATGTCTGCGGTATAAAAATAGTCGATGACAGCGATGATATCATTCTTATCTCCAGCGAGGGAATTATAATTCGTATCCTTGCCAGCGATGTCCGCATCATGGGCCGTGCCGCTAAGGGTGTTCGTGTGATGAAGGTTACCGGCGATGCAAAGGTAGTTGCCTTTACCCGTGCTGAGCATGAGGAGGGCGCTGTTACAGAAAAGGTCGAACAGCTTACCGATGAACAGGCTAAGATCGCTGACGAGGAAGCTGCTGAGGAAGAACGCAGAGAAGTAATTATCGACGAGGCTCCTGATGATGAGCCGGAGGAAAATGAATAATCAGAATACTGAGATCAGCAGGCTTAAATATAAGGAAGGCTTTTTTACAGCTGCCGTTATTGTTGTACTGAGTTTTTTCTGTCAGTGGATAAACTGGTTCGCCTTTGAGAAGCTGGATTACCCCTGGTGGGCAGCGGTTTTTATAACACCGGCAATTCTCTGCATTATGTACCATTTTGTACAGCTGGATGCCGGACAGGAAGGAAATTTTTCAAGAGGCTTCTTCTTCATTTTTTCAGTGCTTGTGCCGCTGGTATTATCAGCTGCTGTTACAATTGCTGTGCTGATGAACGTCGATGCCAGCTACTTTGACCTCAATGAAACCCCTGCCTCCGCAGGTCAGGTCATGGCAACTTACACCGGACGCTTCACTATTACTTCAGCGTATATGCTCATATTTGCTGCCGCCGACGCTCCGGTGCTGAGATCACAGAGCAGGAAGAGGAATTCAAATTGAAAATATTTATACTGATAGTAATT
>CAMNFW010000263.1 GCA_946537565.1 uncultured Ruminococcus sp.
GAAGGCAGAGAGGGAAGCATCACCATGATACCTATCCTTACAATGCCGGAAGACGATAAGACTCATCCTATTCCTGACCTTACAGGATATATCACAGAGGGACAGATAATCCTTTCCCGTGAACTATACAGAAAGGGCATAAATCCTCCGGTCGACGTACTTCCGTCACTTTCACGACTCAAAGATAAAGGTATCGGAAACGGAAAGACCCGTGCAGACCACTCCGATACTATGAACCAGCTTTTCTCGGCATATGCCCGTGGAAAAGATGCTAAGGAGCTTATGGTCGTTCTCGGAGAAGCTGCACTTACTCCAATAGACCTCATGTACGCTAAATTTGCAGACGAATTTGAACGCAGATATGTTTCTCAGGGATTTGATAATAACAGAAGCATTGAGGAAACTCTTTCTATTGGCTGGGAATTGCTGAAGATGCTCCCAAGAAGTGAGCTGCGTAGAATCAGAGAGGAATACCTCGTAAAGTATTACGACTCACAGGACAGAGGTGAGCAGAGTGGCGAGACTTAATGTAAATCCGACCCGAATGGAACTCTCAAAGCTGAAAAAAAAGCTAAGTTCCGCAAGACGTGGTCATAAGCTGCTGAAAGACAAACGTGACGAGCTTATGAGACAGTTCATGATACTAATAAAAGAAGACCGCCAGCTGCGTGCAGAAGTTGAAGCTGCTTTGTCTGAAGCTAACAGGTATATGGCAGTTGCAGGTTCGGTCATGCAGCGAGAAGTTCTTGAAACAGCTCTCATGCTGCCAAAGCAGGAAGTTGAGCTGGAGATCAGTGAAAAAAATGTAATGAGCGTGAGTATACCGGTTTTCGATGCAAAATTCAAAACTGATGACAGCAGCGATATTTTTTCATACGGTACTGCTTTCACCTCGATCGACCTTGACGGTGCAGTTATGGCACTCAGCGACGTTTTTCCGAAAATGATAAGACTTGCTGAGATCGAAAAAGCCTGTCAACTTATGGCGGATGAGATCGAAAAAACTCGCCGTCGAGTAAACGCTCTTGAGCATATTATGATACCTGACTATGAGGAGACTATTAAGTTCATCACAATGAAGCTTTCTGAAAATGAAAGAAGTACAACTACCTCACTTATGAAAGTCAAGGATATGGTGCTTAAACAGAGTCATAATTATCACTAAGCTGAAAAAACCACCTGTAAAAAGGTGGTTTTTTATAATTTATTTTGATGAATTGCGTGAGAGTAACGCTTCTACCTGCTGTTTCTTTTCATAGAGGACGCATCCGCCTTTATGATCTTCAAAAAGTATATCACCGCTCCTAAGGGCTGTAAATAGCGGAGAATTTATAGCATCACGCAAAGATGTGTTCTTGACATTGATATCTGAATACGGTGAAAACGGACATGGTTCAGCACCGCCATGAGAATTGATATGGAAAAAACCTCTGCCTGCCGCCACGCAGCCTCCCGATGATTTTTCGTCACCCGGAAAAGAGATATAGACCATTTCAGCGTGTTCTTTTCTAAGTTCTTGTATTGTGTTGAGCAGATATTCTCTTTGTTCATCATCAGGTGCGAGGTCTTTGCTTTCGTCGGTAACAGGAACATACTCGACGAATATGACGACCTTGCAGCCATTTTCAGAAAGAGATGAAAGAAAATCCTGAGAAGTGACCTCCTTATAATTCTGAGTTGTAACAGTGACAGATGCTCCGAAAATGAGTCCACGTTTTCTGAACTCCGCCATATTGGAGACGATTTTGTCATAAATACCTGCACCACGGCGTGTATCAGTTATTTCACGGCTGCCTTCAATACTCATCACCGGTACAAGATTACGGCATTTGTCAAACAGTTTAAAATAAGGCTCATCAATAAAAGTGCCGTTAGTAAATATAGGAAAGAGAATATTCTGTTTGCTGCCTGCGGCTTCGATGATATCACGTCTGAGCATTGGCTCTCCGCCTGCGAGGAGTATGAAGCTTATTCCTATTTTATCAGCCTCATCAAATATTTTCTTCCACTCATCGGCGGTGAGCTGCTTGACTGGTTCAGCATCGACAGTTGCGTGATTGCAGCGTGAATAGCAGCCTGCACAGTGGAGATTGCATTTGCTTGTTATACTTGCGATGAGAAACGGCGGAATGTGTTCACCTTTGTCCTCAGCTTTTCTTCGCTTTTTTGAAGCAGTACGGCTTGCTGCTGCAAATCTGAGCATAAAGGCACTTTCCTTTGGATTCTTCAAAGTAGCTCTGACAGATTCAGAAACGATACGTTCCACACCTTCTGTCAGGTAGTCCTGCAAATCAAAGTTTTCGATAATATTATTTTTCATGGTCACACCCCATTAATTCTTGTATCATTTTTTTAATTACATCGTATCAAAAATGAACTGATATGTCAAGTTCTTTCACTAAAATTTCTTGTGGATTGAAAAATCCCGGATCACTGAAAACAGGTGATCCGGGAAAGTTATATTTTATAAGCATTAATTATCAGAAGTGCATATTAACTGCATCAGGGAATTTGTTTTCGATTATAGTGCATTCGCCCGTTAAGAAATCGACATCAGCTATAAGCAGGTTATGACGCTGTTCATCGCCACGATCAAGAATCTCAACTCTCAGACGGAATTTGCGTCCCTGACCATAAGCATCATACACATCTGTGATTTTTCCGTCAGAAGAAGGATAATCGCCTCCGGCGCTGCCTCCTAAATCTTCGCTGTCTATATTTACATTTTCAGAAGGAATATTGTAATCTAATTCTCCATAACAAACACCGATCTCTCTGTCGCCAGCTGGGAGCTCTCCATATTCTATAAGCTTATTAAAATCAATATCTGTGTAGAGCTTAGGTGAGTTATCAACTATATATCCGTTATGATCAGCATAGAATGTATAATCAGGTGTTATCCAGTTATATTCGTTATACTTTGCCATGATATCTTTATATTCAGTTTCAGTGATCTTAACGTCATTTTGCCAGTATCCCATAGCATCAGTATCAGGATCCCACCAATTTTTCATAACATCAATAGTTTCTAATGTATTGTTGCTGCCAAGCTTAATAAATGAATCTGGACAGTTCTTTCCTGATGTATGCAGCCAACCTGCTTCAGGTGATACCACTAATGAATAACCATACATTCTATTATCCGGAGTAATATCTACATACTTGTATCCATCATAAACACATAGATAATA
>CAMNFW010000264.1 GCA_946537565.1 uncultured Ruminococcus sp.
CTTCACCAAAAATAAAATTGAATATTATAATCCATAACTTTTGACCGGAAAATTGTAAAAAAACAGTGGAAATTTTTTTTGTGTTGTGTTATAATTATTTTTGATTGGTGTTTTTGCAGAAGTGTAAAAAAACCTGAACTGTTTCTATTTAAATGATCCCTGTTACGGTATTTTGATAGCAGCAGGTATTTCTCTGTTCCCCTAAACCCGGAACATATATAATTTTAAGGAGGCTTGTACATGAAAAAAGTACAACTGACAGAAACCGTGCTCCGTGATGCACAGCAGTCGCTTATGGCGACTCGTCTCCCTTACTCAGACTATGAAGGTATCCTCTCCGATATGGACAAGGCCGGATACTATTCAGTTGAGTGCTGGGGCGGCGCAACCTTCGATTCATGTCTTCGCTATCTCGGTGAGGACCCCTGGGAGAGACTCCGCAATCTCAGAAAAAATCTCCCAAACACCAGGCTCCAGATGCTCCTCAGAGGTCAGAACCTTCTGGGCTATAAGCATTATCATGATGATGTTGTAGAAAAGTTCATCGAGCTGTCTATTAAAAATGGTATCGACGTTATCCGTATCTTCGATGCTCTCAATGATTTCAGAAATATCGAGACCGCTCTCAACGCTACTATGAAGTATGCTAACGAGAAAACTATCGCTTCCGGCTGTATCTCCTACACCCAGAGCCCCGTTCATACTGTTGAGAAGTATATCGAAATGTGCAGAGAGCTTAAAAATATGGGCTTCCAGACTATCTGCCTCAAGGATATGGCTGGCACTATGTCTCCTTATGAGGCTGAACACCTCATCAAAGGCATCAAGGACGCTATCGGCGATATGACCCTTATCCTCCATACCCACTGCACTACCGGTATGGCTTATATGACACTTACCAAGGCTATCGAATCCGGCATCGACGTTATCGACTGCGCTACTTCATGCTTCTCCGGCGGTACTTCACAGCCTTCTACCGAGACTATGTTCTATGCTCTCCAGCAGTATGGCATCGACTCCGGCCTCAACGAAGAGATAATCAATAAGGTCAATGACTTCTTTAAGCCCGTTAAACAAAAGTATATCGACAACGGTCAGCTTAACCCCAAAAGCCTCGGCACCGATGCTCAGGCTCTCGTTTATAAGGTTCCCGGCGGTATGCTCTCAAATATGATCGCTAACCTCACTGATATGCACGCTATGGATAAGTTCGAGGACGCTCTCGCTGAGATCCCCAAGGTCCGTGCTGATATGGGTTATCCTCCTCTGGTTACTCCCCTTTCTCAGATGGTTGGAAACCAGGCTGTTACTAACGTTCTTATCGGTGAAAGATATAAGAATATCTCAAAGGAGATCAAAAACTATATCAAGGGTGAATATGGTATCGCTCCAGCTCCTATCAACCCCGAACTTATCGAAAAAGTCCTCGGCGCTGACGGCAAGGCTGTTGACTGCCGTATCGAAGACCAGAAACGCACCGGCGAAGATTTCACTGCCGCTAAAAATGCCCTCGGCGATCTCTGCCGCAGTGAGGAAGATATCATGAGCTATATATGCTATCCCGACCAGACCCTTAAGTTCCTCAAGGACC
Organism: uncultured Ruminococcus sp.; assembly: GCA_946537565.1. GTDB lineage: Bacteria > Bacillota > Clostridia > Oscillospirales > Ruminococcaceae > Ruminococcus. The sequence continues at coordinate 1,592 of CAMNFW010000264.1, forward strand.
GCAAGGCTAAGGAAGAGAATGAGGCTGTATACACCATCACTGAAATGTAAAGGAGGCGGCAGGTATGAATTTTGCTGTATATGCTGCCCAGACAGCTGCCAGCGGCGAAAAGATCAGTATCGGTGATGCTGCCATTACTGCTGTTTTCGGCTACGCTGTCGTATTCTTCGGTCTTGTGCTGCTCATGTGCGTGCTTTACTGCACAGGCGCTTATTTCAAAAGCAAGGAAGCTAAGGCTAAGGCTAAAGCCGAAGAAGATCTGAAAAATATCGCTAAGCAGGTCGAGGCTAATCCCCTCACTGTTACTCCTGCTGATGCCCCAAAAGCTCCAGGCTCTGCCGGTCATGTTAAGCTCCATAATGTTCCCGATAAGGAAGCTGCTATGATCATGGCTATTGTCGCTGACAAAATGCAGACTCCTCTCAATGAGCTGCACTTCATATCTATCAAGGAGGTAAAATAAAATGAAGTATAAAGTTACACTTAACGGCAAGACATACGAGGTCGAGGTCGAAAAAGGAAAGGCTGTCCTCCTTGACGAGTATGAGGCCCTTGCTCCTGCTCCGGCTGCTGCTCCCGCTCCAGCTGCTGCTCCGGCTGCTGCCGCTCCGGCTCCTGCCGCTGCCCCTGCTGCTCCTGTTAATCTCGCTGCCGGTGAGACCGTTTCTGCTCCTATGCCGGGCAATATCATCAGAGTTGATGTTAAACAGGGCGACAGCGTTAAAGCTGGTCAGATTCTCGTTATTCTCGAAGCTATGAAAATGGAAAATGAGATCGTTGCTCCTAAGGACGGCACTGTAGCGCAGGTCGTTACAAGCAAGGGCTCTGTTGTTGATACAGGCGCTCCCCTGGTCGTTATAGCATAAGGAGGGCATACGATGGATATTCTTGAGACCCTTAAAACCTTGTGGCAGGATTCAGGCTTCCAGAGCTTCTTTGTGAACGGCGGCTGGAAAAATCTTATCATGATCATAATTGCCTGTGTTCTGCTTTATCTTGGTATTGTTAAAAAGTTTGAACCGCTGCTGCTGGTAGGCATCGCTTTCGGCTGTCTCCTGGTCAATCTTTCATATTTCGGCGAACAGTCTACTGATGCCCTTTATCACCCTGAGCTGTGGGACAGATTCCTTGATTCCACCAGCGATGATTATCACAGCTACGGCGCTATCCTAAAAGGCGGCGGACTGCTGGATATTCTCTACATTGGCGTTAAAGCCGGCGTTTATCCTTCTCTCATCTTCATGGGCGTTGGAGCTATGACTGACTTCGGTCCCCTTATCTCAAACCCTAAGAGCCTCCTGCTGGGCGCTGCTGCTCAGTTGGGCGTATTCCTCGCTTTCTTCGGCGCTGTATTACTTGGCTTCACCGGAAATCAAGCTGCTTCTATCGGTATCATCGGCGGTGCTGACGGTCCTACCGCTATCTTCCTTACCACTAAGCTCGCTCCTGAGCTTCTCGGACCTATCGCTATCGCTGCTTACTCTTACATGGCTCTTATCCCTATGATACAGCCGCCTCTTATGAGACTTCTCACTACTGAAAAAGAACGTAAGGTTAAAATGGAACAGGCAAGAACTGTTACTAAAAC
>CAMNFW010000265.1 GCA_946537565.1 uncultured Ruminococcus sp.
CCTGAGAATCATGCTCAGAACCGCCATTGCTGTATATGTCAGATGAGCTTCTATTGGTCCGAGACGAGGAAACAGAAATTCATTAAAATATATGATATAGTTCATTGCTGTTACGTTGACTATACCATATAAAGGTGCTGCAAATGCCATTATCTCAATGTTTGCATATGGTGACAATCCGAATGCAATTATCAGAAACGTTGAAAAAAGCACATCGGTTATCAGATCAAAATATGCCCCGGCTTTCGATGACATTCCTCTTGTTCTTGCAATATATCCGTCAAGATCATCTGCGATAAGATGCACTGCAAGTCCTATGATAGTTCCAATGAAGAACCACTGAGATATGTTTGTGAGAAAGGTGCATATCACTGAAAATAATCCACCCAATGCTCCCACAAGTGTCATCTGATTCGGTGTCATTTTTTCAGGGATATGCTTTCCCAGATGCTTATATAAAAACTTCTGGAATCCAGTTTCAAGTTTGCTTGGTATTATTTTTTTGACTGGGTTTTTGTATGGCTCTGACATCTTTATTCCTCCTGATCAGCCGCTGAATCCAAACATATTTTTCAGAAATGAACGAATATACTCTCCGTAATCAAGAAAGTCATATATTCCGTCCCTCCAGCCCCGCAGAAACAAACGCACAAGAAGTATATGATAATAAAAATAATACCTTCTCACGCTCATTTTCTCAGGTTTTGCTACCACATGAAGATAATCCCAGGCTGCCGGGTCTTTGGTTATCAGTCTTTTTTTGTATTTCTTTATCAGCTCTGTTGACATTTCCGGCGTGAAAATTGAGATCGCTGCGTGCTTAAGATCATGCTCTGATATCCATTTGTAGATATTCCTGAAATCTGATGCAGTGAAATTCAGATCAACTATAAACATTCCCATAATATTGATCCCGGCATTATTCATTATTCTTACAGCTTTTTCATTGCAGCTCATATCCGTCATTTTATTATAGCTCTGGAGATAACTGTCATTCACCGCTTCAAGTCCGGTCAGCACATAGTAAAAGCCTATTGCTTTAAGCTCCTTCATCAGCTCCGCATGACCTGCTATAAAATCTGCTCTGCCATAGCATACATATTTTTTACGGATATTTTTTTCTCTGATGAGCCGTATAAACTCTTTTACCCTTTTCTCATCAAAGAGAAAATCATCGTCAATTATATAGATATTCTTACAGTTAATTCCTGCAATTTCTTCAACTACATCTGCTATATCCCGGACTGAGTATTTTCCGCAGTTAGCTCTGTTTCTGATACAAAATGCACATCTGTACGGACAGCTGAATGCTGTTCTTACATGAGCGCAGGGTGCAAGCTCAAGATACCTGTACTTGTCACTATGGCTGTAAAAATAGCTTCTGTCCGGCAAAGGAAGCTTTTTTATATCATAGGGCTCAGCTGGTATGATATGCCATTTTTCGCTTGTTTTATAGCATATTCCCTCTTTACCGCCATAGCTTTGACCGACTATATCCAGAAGCCTTGCACTATCATAGCTTGTTACAACATGATCTATCCCATTCATAAAAAATCTCTCAGGATTCAGATGTGCATGAACTCCTCCGATAATAGTAACGCTTTTGCATATTCTCTTTGCTGCAAGACAGTATTCCTTCATGAAAGTTTCCTGCCTTGTCCGTCCGCAGACATAGAAATAGTCGGGTCTGAATCTTTTAAGACGGCTGACAAGACTTTCCTTTTCAACTTGTCCGTCCCATATCTCAGCCTCATACCCCTCCGCTTTAAGGACGGAAAGCATATACTCCAGCTCCAGAGGCTCATTGTCTATTACTCCGGAAAAATTGTATTTTGTACGGGATATCTCAGGGTGTACAAGCAGGAATTTTATTTTTTTCGTATCAGCCATTTTTTCACTCTCCTGACATTTCCGCAAGCTTCATATAATCAATTTTTCCAACCAATGTTTTAGGCAATGCCGGTGTGAAAACAATCTCCCTCGGCATCGCATACAATGCGGTTTCTTTTTTTAGCAGATCAATGATCTCATTTTTAACTCTCTGTTCATCAGCTCTTGTATCCTTCAATACAACAAAGGCTTTAACTCTCTGTCCTTTTATTTCATCTGGTACGCCTATCACTGCACACATCAGAACAGCCTGATGTGAGCTGATAACGTTTTCAATATTCTGGGGATAAATGTTGTATCCGGAGGAAATGATCATACGCTTTTCACGCTGTTTATAATACACATAACCCTCACTGTCCATTGTACCAAGATCACCTGTATGAAGCCAGATATGTCCGTCACTGTGAACTCTCAGTGCAATTGCTGTTTCTTCCGGGTCATCAAGATAGCCTTTCATGACCGTGGGTCCCCGAAGTACGATCTCTCCTGTTTCACCATATGGAAGCTCATTGCAGTTCTTATCCACTATTTTGTAAAATGTATCAGCATAAGGCAGACCTACACTGTCAAGACGGTCAGAGCCTTCTGGTATCAGACAGCTTCCTGTTACACATTCAGTCAAGCCATAGCCTTCACGAACACCTTTTGTACAGCCGTGTTCCCTAAGAAGCTTGTCAAGCTTTATCTTAGTGCTGACAGACAGCGAATCTCCGCCAGAAATTATACATTTCAGAAATGAAAGATCCTTTTTTCCAAAGCTGTTGTTTCTGATAAAGCTTTCATATATCGCCGGTACACCAGCGATCACATTAGGCTTGTATTTAAAAATTATCCTGTGCAGATCATTGACGCTGAACTTTGGCAGTATCACTGCTGTGCCGCCGAAATTCAGCACTGTATGGATACAGACTCCCAAGCCGAAACCATGAAAAATCGGCATAACCGACAATACCTTATCTCCAGCTCTGAGACAGCCGCAGCTGTCAATGCTTTGCAGGGCAAGAGCGTTGAAATTGAGATTAGTGAGAACTATGCCTTTGGGTTTACCGGTAGTTCCGCCGCTGTATAGAATGGCAGCACAGTCATCTGCACTGCCGCAGGATTCAACGCAGTCACTGCTGTTCTCAGACAGTGACATAAAATTCTTCCAGCTCAATGAATCAGACTTAGTATTGATTTTCCTGTTTGTTAATCTATAGCCGGTCTTAATGAAAAAAGGCATATATTCGTCCACCGAAACATACACTGCTTTTTCAGCGGGAGTATCTTTAAGCAGACTGTCGAT
>CAMNFW010000266.1 GCA_946537565.1 uncultured Ruminococcus sp.
CACATATCATTGTCAGGTTGGTTAAGTCTCTGATAGCAGAGATAGGAGTTAAGGTCAGCGACAGGGATACCGCCCATAGCGTTTTCCATTTCAGTTTTAGTATTGCCGTTGGCACCGTTAGCGGTCATAGCGAGAGCCTGAGAGATAGAATATGGCGAGATAAGGACATTATTATCTGGTTCAGCAAGACGTTTAAGGAGCTCAGCACTGAAACTGGTCTGAGCAAGGATATACTCATCAGTAAGAGGCGAGCCGGGATAACCGATAGTATCTGATATTTCGGAGCAGAGATCCACCGCAGTGGTTTGCGGAGCAGGAGCAGGGATTCTTTCGCTGACGGTTTCACGGAGAGTGATAAGGTCAAACACATCAACATTCATGTCACCGTTAAGGTCGGCGGAGAATCTGTCGATAGAGCTGTCAGCGCCAAAGAGGTATCTTGTAAAAGAAACCAGGTCAGCAACGTTGATATTTTTGTCGTAATTGACATCACCTTTAAGAGTAGCAGCTGATGAAGATTCAGATGGTGAAAGTGCAGCGGCAGAAGAGATGATACAAAGGGATAAAGCCGAAGATAACAGTTTACTTAGTTTCATAAAGATACCTCCGTTTCAGGTAGAATATATAAAAGATAAGTCAGCTTAGGGAATTGACAGTACCGATGAACACAGGCAGACCGGACTCCATATCCACGATAGCATAGACGAAGGGTCTGTCCAGAATAATTTCATTTTTAGGTATCACAATGCTGCATTCAGAAACAGCGACAGAAGTTACAGCGGCAGCTCTTGTACCGCTTTCATTTACATCAATGAAGGTTTTATGGAGTACATCGCTGATATAGAGGTTTTCGCCGGAGGACGCATAAGCCATTTTTCTGAAATCAGCATTATCCTGGAAGGCAGTTTTCATGCCCATATCCATGAGTGCATCAGGAAGGTGCTTTTTGTATTCATAGCTGAATTTTGGCATTTTGATCACGAGCTGAGTATAGGATACATCAGACAGGGTGTTATGGAGAGATTCCGCAGTAAGACCGGAGATATACTCTTCCGGAGTCAGACCCTCGTCCGGCAGAAGAGCGGCGAAGCCATAGGTACCGCCGGCATAGAGTTTGATAAAGCCCTGAGCATTTTCATCAGAGATAAAGATAGATTCATCGCTTGCCATGAAGTCAGCAGTTTCTACGCTGCCGTTTGAGGCAGTAAAGCTGCCCTCACGAACATCATATTTTTCAAAAGGCGTTTCCCACTGAGCGTCGAAAGCAACGGCATCAATAAGGAACATATCAGTATCGTCATAAATAGTGTCGATGAGAGAAGGGATCATTTTATTTGTCTTATAGTTGACCCAGCTGTTGATATCATCGACAGTAGACTGATCGAAAGGAGCCTCATAGAATTCAGCATCGAAGTAAGAGGTCATTTTCTGTAAAAACTCCGGCTGGACGGTAACGGCACCGTTTTTAGCCCAGATAGAGTTAGCGGTGTTAAGGCGGCACAGGTCGTCATCAGGCTGATTGAGGCGCTGAAATGCGAGATAGCTGTTGAGGGAATCAATTGGGATACCGCCCATAGCGTTTTCCATTTCAGTTTTAGTATCACCGTCTGCACCGCTGGCAGCCATAGCAAGAGCCTGAGAGATAGAATACGGCGAAATAAGGACGTTTTCATCAGGCTCAGAAACTCTTTTCAGGAGATCAAGACTGAAACCGGTCTGAGCGAGAATATATTCATCAGACAAGTCCGAGACAGTGATGTCAGACTTTTCGATATTGGAGCAGAGGTTATTGGCAACGGTATCAGGAGCAGGCAGAGGGAGTCTGTCGCCGACAGCGGAACGGAGCATGATAAAATCGAAAATATCCACCTTCCAGTCGCCGTTCATATCGGCGAAATAGGTGGCAATTTTTTTGTCTGAACCGAAGAGATAGCGTTGGAGAGAGACAAGATCGGCGATATTTACACGATTGTCATTATTGATATCACCCAGCAGGTTTGCAGCAGAAGCGGAACTCAGCGGAGTGAAAGCACTTGCAGAAGCGGTAATGCACAGACAGGCAGCCGCAGCGATCATTTTTTTAAAGTTTAACATAATAATACCCCCTTGTTTTGATTTGAACGGCAGACAAGCAGTTCATATTCTATAAAAATTAACGGAAAAACATGTAAGATGTGCGGCTTGAATTGTAAATAAATTATGAATTTTTCAGCTGTTATTTTCCGGCAGAACAATACAGTCATAGCGGATAGCTTTGCCTTTGATGGAGTAAGTAGGCTTGACACCGGAAAGCAGGGGACCTTTCAGCGGACGTTTGACGATAATTCTTTTAGGCTTAGCAGAAAGGGCAGCGTTCATAAGGTCTGATTCATTGGAACAAGGAGTTTCAAGGAGCTGGAGGATCTGGAGTTTTTTCTTTATGAGACCGCTTTTCTGGCGTTGGGGGAACATGGGGTCGAGGTAGACGATATCGGGAGTTTCGCTGAGATTTTTAAGACCGGAAATACTGTCATCTTCGACGAGTTTCATACGGCTAATAATATCTGAAAGCTCAGGAACATCGGAAGCCCGGCGCAGAGCATCGGACAGGAGCAGGCTGATAATTGGGTCATGTTCAAACAATAAAACTCTGTAACCTGAGGCAGCCAGCAGGATAGAATCCTCACCGAGACCGGCAGTTGCATCAACGGCAAGAGATGAGCTGCCTATACGGGCATTTTTAGCAGCTTTAACGAGAAATTCACTGCGAAGGTTTTCGGGTTTTAATCTTCGGCACATTGCTGTGAAGTCACCGTAAAGCTCCATATCGTTATGCAGCAGAGACAGTTTTTGACCGTCGGCTTTCAGGACGAGCTGAAAACTCTGTGTATCGGCAGCGATATCAGTAAAGGGGAGCTGTAATTTTCTTGCGATACCCTGAGCCAGACCGGAGGCATCTGGAGAAGCGGCATATACTATTATAATATTATAATTCATTGTGATCTTCCTTGAATTGAATACTTTAATTAATTTTAACATACAGCGGCAATGATGTCAACAATCAAACGAATTATAATATTATTTGTATTGACTAACGATATTTCTTTAAATATAATAGAAATATACGTTACCTGAAAATGAGATTTTACGTCTAT
>CAMNFW010000267.1 GCA_946537565.1 uncultured Ruminococcus sp.
AAAATCCCAAAATGGAATATGGGATCAGGCGTACAGACACTACATCACCTGATGTATACAAGCTCAGAAATTATTATATGGTGGACAGTTCAGGTGCGCTTGTGGCTTTATATGAGTCGAATTTAAGGCATTCCGGGACTTCACAGACCAGAAACTATGCTGTAAAGCAGGGGATAGATATTTATGAGTACAGCAGCTGTTCAGCAGTTGGACTCATTAAAAGCTGCGGCGGAGACAGCAGCAGGATAAGCAGAGTGCTGAAAGAGTGTGTCAGCATGGAGCAGCTTTTTTCCTCCTTACAATAATAATTATATCACACCCACAGGATTTTTCAAGTGGGTGCAGGCAGATTCAGTGAAATTTTTAAAAAATAATTATCCGGTAAAAAGGAATTTCAACAGAATGTTGAATCCCGTGTTAACAAGTTCTCAACCATACACAGTTTGTTGAAAATGTGGAAAAGTCTGTTGACAAACGTAGAACCGTCGGATTTTTTTCACCATATTTTTTGTTGAAACCTTTTTATTCAACACCGATGAATATTTTTTCAGTAACGTGTCAACGATTTTTTATACAAGAAGTTTACAAATATAATAACGAACAGTTACAAAATGGTAACATTGAAGGGAGATATAAATAATGGCAAAAAAGAAGAAGGCTGGAAGGATAGCAGTTCCCTTTCTGGTGACTATATTTATTGGACTTATAATCATCGGCGGAGGAGCTTACGGAGTATACAAATACTTCGGACTCGGAAGTTCAAAGGAGCTGTCTGAGCCGACACCAAGACAGGTGGCTACATCTACCTATGAGGATAACCATACCGTGCTGCTGATACTGAGTGAGCCGGACCTGAGCTGCTCTTCAACATTTATGCTGATGCGCTCGATACCAAAGGACAAGAGACTGATATTTATAGGGATCCCTTCAAATACAATTTCTCTTATTGACGGAAGACAGCAGAGTATAAAAAGTGCATTTGAAAGCGGAGGTCCCAGCTCAGCTGTTGATTTCACAGAAAATGTCTTCGGTATAACGGTAGACAGATACTTTAAAATGAAGTCTGAAACTCTTGTTAAGCTCTGTGACATCATAGGCGGCGTAACCTATCCTGTTGCAGCGGATATGGCTGGCTTCAACAGTGACGGTTCAAACCAGTACCTCAATGGCCAGCAGATAGAAAAATTCATTACCTATTCAATGTTTGATGACGGTGAGATACAGCGTGCATACGTTACAAGTTCACTTGCTGCGGATATGATCAATCAGGCAGACGGGATCCGTATTGCAGATAACTTTGACAATAATTTCAATACCATCATCAATATGGAAAGCAAGGAAACTAATATCACGGCTGTTGACTACAGAAAGCACAAGACTGCCATAAAGAATATGTTTGAGCGTGGAACCTCAGTTGCCACATTCCTTATACTTGACGGCACAGAAGCTGATTCGGACTATATTATTTCCGAAGCATTTATCAACAATCTTAAAGATCAGTATTTCAAGGACGATGCTCAATGATAAACATATTTGATACTCATTCTCATTATGCGGATGCAGCTTTTGACAGTGACCGTGAGGAGATGCTTGAGAGCCTGCCGGAAAACGGTGTTCGCTATGTAATGCTGGCAGCGTCTTCACTTGAAGATACAGCTGAAAATGTAAAGCTGGCTGAAAAATACGGATATATTTACAGTGCAGCAGGTGTTCACCCTGAAAATGCCGGCAGCTGTCCGGAGAGCTATCTTGATACGATACGCAGCGTCGTCAAGGCTTATTCTAAAGTCAGGGCGATAGGTGAGATAGGGCTTGACTATCATTATGAAGGCTATAGCCGTGAAGCTCAGATCAGGATATTTGAAGAGCAGCTTGAACTGGCAAAAGAGCTTGATCTTCCGGTGATTATCCACAGCAGAGATGCAGTGCAGGATACATTGGATATCCTGAAAAAACACAGTCCGAGAGGTGTAATGCATTGCTTCAGCGGTTCAGCGGAAACTGCAAAGGAGATAGTCCGGCTGGGATTGTACATAGGTTTTACAGGAGTAATAACATTTAAAAATGCTAAGAAAGCTGTGAAAGCGCTGGAGGCTGTTCCGCTGGACAGACTGGTCCTGGAGACCGACTGCCCGTATATGGCACCTGAGCCGTTGAGAGGAAAGCGCTGTGACAGCACAATGATAAGATATACAGCTGAAAAAGCAGCGGAGATAAAAGGTTTGGATGTGCAGGAGCTTTTGAATATCACCTGCAAAAATGGCTGCCTGCTTTACGGCATTGAAACGACATAATATTTTCAAGCGGAAGAGGAGTGAAGAGATGTATTATTGCTGCGGCATTACAGATAAAGGCATAATGCCACATAATGAAGATGCAGTTCTTCTTGGAGATGCACTGTTTGACAGCGGAAGCATTGAAATAAATCTGGAAGCACCCTTTGCAGCAGCGGTATCTGACGGAGTTTCAGGTGAGAATTCAGGAGAGGTCGCTGCAAGGCTTTGCCTTGAAATGCTGAGGGAAATACCGCCTTGTTCTGAGGAGAAGCTCAGGAGTTCGGTCATGGATATACATCGCCGGCTTGCGGAGCTTGGAAGAAACAGTGACGGCAATGAAAATATGCAGACTACACTTTGCGGTTTGTTTTTCGGGAAAGACGGAAGCGTTGTATCAGTAAATGTTGGAGATTCAAGACTTTATCATTTCCGCAGCGGAAAGCTCAGGCAGCTTTCGAGAGATCAGTCTCTTGTGCAGCTGCTTTATGAGGAGGGAACCATTTCTCATGAGGAAAGACGAAGCCATGCACGGAAGAATATTATATTCCCTGTAATGGGCAGTCAGAGATCTGAACCGGTAGCTGATATTCAAAAACTTGAAGAGCTGGAACCCGGCGATCTGCTTTTGCTGTGCAGTGATGGATTGTCTGACAGTTCCCTTTCACTGGATATACAGGAGATACTGGAGCTTCCGAAGAGCCTGATGAAACGGCTGGAGATGCTTGTGGAACGCTCACTGCAAAGAGGCTGTAAGGATAACATTTCAATTGTAGCAATAGTATACAATAATAATATATGAACGCAGTACACAGATCGTGCTGCGTTTTTTT
>CAMNFW010000268.1 GCA_946537565.1 uncultured Ruminococcus sp.
GCAGTTTGAGCTTGCCGACATCAATGACGACAATATTGTGAATGTTTTCGATGTCATTATGCTGAGAAAAATTCTTGCTAAATAACAAAAATAGACCCTGCACCTTATGAAACGTGCAGGGTCTGTTCATTTAATTATAAAAGTGAAGCAAGCTCAAGTACAAGCCTTTCGGTTTTATCCCAGCCGAGGCATGGGTCTGTGATAGACTTGCCATATATATTCTCTCCGATTTTCTGACAGCCGTCTTCGATATAACTTTCGATCATAAGACCTTTAACAAGCTTTTTAATTTCATCACTGTGACGCATACTGTGCAGAACTTCCTTCGCAATTCGTATCTGTTCATTATACTGCTTGCCGGAATTTGAATGATTGGTATCAACTATGAGCGCAGGGTTTTGCAGTCCTTTTTCAGCGTAAATCTCTGCAAGTCTGTAAAGATCTTCATAGTGATAATTCGGGAAAGACTGTCCCCTGTCATTTACATAACCTCTTAAAATAGCATGAGCATAAGGATTTCCGTCACTCTTAACCTCACAGCCTCTGTAAATGAATGCGTGTCGGTGCTGAGCTGCGGTAATTGAATTCATCATTACTGATATATCTCCGCCTGTGGGATTCTTCATACCCACCGGTATACTTACACCGCTTGATACAAGTCTGTGCTGCTGGTTTTCAACTGATCTTGCTCCAATTGCAATATATGCCAGCAGATCGTCAAGATAACTATAATTCTCAGGATAAAGCATTTCGTCAGCTGCACTGAAACCAGTCTCTGCCAAAGCTCTCATATGCAGATTTCTTACTGCAATGATTCCGCTTTTAAGATCAGGATTTCCCGTCGGGTTTGGCTGGTGAAGCATACCCTTATATCCGTCACCGGTGGTTCGTGGCTTACCAGTATATATTCTTGGAATAATGAAAATTTTGTCTTTGACCTTCTCCTGAAGCTCACGGAGCCTTGTGATATAATCAAGTACAGGCTCTTCGCTGTCTGCTGAGCAGGGACCGATGATCAGAAGAAACTTATCTGAATCACCCCTGAAAATCGCCTTAACTTCCTCGTCACGTTCTTCCTTTATCCTTACAAGATCAGCTGAAAGAGGGTGTGCAGCTTTGATCTCGTCAGGATGAGGAAGCTCTCTGATAATGTTCATTGCCATACTATTACTTCCTTTTTTTAAAAATTTACTTAAGCCAGTCTGTGCCGTATCTAAGTGCAAGCTGATCGCACAGCACCAATGCTGTTATACTGTCTGCAACAACCCTTGCTCTGTGAACAATTGCAGGATCATGTCTTCCTTTGATGATCAACTCTGTGTTTTCCATTGTATTCATGTCGATGGTTTTCTGCTCTTTAAAAATTGAAGGTGTTGGTTTTACAGCGCAGCAGAAAATTATCGGCATACCGCTTGAAATACCTCCAAGAATACCGCCGTTGTTATTAGTCTCAGTATAAACTCTTCCTTCCTCTGATCGAAAGGCATCGTTCACCTGACTGCCTTTTTTATCTGCTGCCGCAAATCCTTCACCAAATTCTACTCCTTTTACAGCTGGTATGCTGAATAATCCATGAGCCAGCACACTTTCAAGTGAATCAAACCATGGCTCGCCTATTCCGGCTGGAATACCAGTTACTGCGGTTTCAAGCCGTCCTCCGATACTGTCACAGTCATTTTTTGCCCTGAGGATAGCATCTGTCATTTCCTGCTTTTTATCATCATCAAGCACAGCAAATACTGCTGAATTAAGCTTGTCAATATCTTCGGAGATATTTTCAAATCCCCTGTCCCATACTTCACCGCAGGATAAAATATGAGTTCCTATCTTTATCCCTTTTTCTGCAAGTGCTTTTATTGCAACTGCACCAGCTGCAACTATTCCTGCTGTTATTCTGCCTGAAAAATGTCCGCCGCCACGAAAGTCCTGGTACCCATGATACTTCATCTGTGCAGTAAAATCAGCATGACCTGGTCTTGCTTTATAAGCAAGCTCACCATAATCACGGCTTTTCTGCTCCTGATTTTCAATAAGAAAGGTTATGGCAGTGCCTGTTGTTTTGCCATTGAAAACACCGCTTACGATACGAACCTTATCAGCTTCCTGTCTTGCAGTAGAAATAGCACCGGCAGAACGTCTAAGGTTCATCTGATGAGCTATAAATTCTTCGTCTACTTCTATGCCTGGAGCTATGCCGTCAAGTACAGCTCCTATCATTATTCCATGACTTTCTCCAAAAATAGTCAATGCCACACTGCTGCCGAATGTATTTTTCAAAAAGCTCATCTCCTATAATTATAATACCTTGTATATTTTATCACAGTGTAAAAAAAATGTCAATATCAAAGAAGCTGATTTAATAATTTAAAGCTTTAAATCGTTATATTTACAATATATTTTCTCATTTCCGAAAGTTTTATGTAAATAATTAATAAGCGTTTTTGTTAAAAACTGCAAAGCATTATCGTAAATATTTACAAAAAATCGTCAATTTCACTATTATTATACATCTTGAAAACATACTAAACCTATGGTATAATTATAACATAGAACCGAAAGGAGAAGGACAATGAAAATTTCAACAAAAGGCAGATATGCACTGAGAATGGCAGTTGATCTTGCTGCTCATAAAGAAGATGGCTACATCTCACTGAAAGAGGTAGCTGAAAGAGAAAATATCTCCAAAAAATACCTCGAACAAATAGTCCCTATGCTGAACAAATCCGGAATCCTCAGAACTAACCGTGGAAATAAAGGCGGATATGCACTTGCTGTTGATCCGCAGGAACTGACTGTTGCTGATATTCTCAGAGCCACTGAAGGCAGTCTTGCGCCTGTTTCCTGTCTGGAAATAGAGCCGAATGAGTGCCCTCGTCAGGAAGAATGTACTACCCTCTTCGTATGGAAAGGTTTGTACCAGAAGGTCAACGAATACCTCGAAAGCATTTCTGTTCAGGATATAATCGACAATAGCTGTGCAATTTCCGGCGATGATTACTGCATTTAAGAAACCAAAAAGCGGCTGAGTAATTTCCCAGCCGCTTATATTTTTATTTTCCGAAGTATCTCTTGAGCAGACCTTCAAATGCTCTTCCGTGACGAGCT
>CAMNFW010000269.1 GCA_946537565.1 uncultured Ruminococcus sp.
TCATACCAAACTTTGCGAAATTTTTCAAGATGCTAAATTGCCAAAGTTGCATTTATTTGTTTATTAGAATTGCCGAAAAAATGCCGAAATATTTACTGCAAAAAAGCTCAAAATCGAGGGGCAGAAACAAGTTTTCAACATCTTTGTGCAATAATTCTATACACTGACCAAACTCCAGATTTTCGGGAAGAATCAGTCCTCCGACAGCTACTCGCATTAATCTTTCAACATTGTTATCAACACTTTTAAACATTCTTTTTACCTGATGGAACTTTCCCTCTTTCAGCTCAACAAATGCCAGTTTTTCGCAGTTTTTCACAGCAGAGACCTTAGCTGGAAGGCATCTTTCGCCTCCGTCGATCTCCATGCCAGATGTAAAAATGTCAATATATTTACTTTTAAACGGTCTGTCAAGTTTCACAATATAAATTTTAGGCACATGGCGTTTGGGTGACAGTATCCTGTGGGCGAGACCTCCGTTATCGGTTATGAGCAAAGCGCCGAGGGAGTCTTTATCGAGGCGGCCTGCCGGGAACATATCCTTGGTTCTCAGCTCAGGCGGAATAAGACTCATGACAGTTTCGCCGTCCTTGTCGTCAGTTGAGCAGACATAACCCTCCGGTTTATTCAGAAGGATATACTTAAATTTTTCAGCTGCAATTGTTCTGCCCTCAACGGTCACGGTACATAAGTCCGGGTCTAATTTTTTATCGCAGGATTTTTCGACTGTTCCATTAACGGTAATTTTTCCTTTTTTAGCCAATTCTTTTATCTGGCTTCGGGTATATTCTGACCGTTCAGAAATGAACCGGTCAAGTCTGATTTCAGGCATATTTTCACCTCAGAAACTCATATTTATTAGCGTGACGAAATATTGCACTATGCTTTGAGCATAGCAGGATCACATATCAGATAACATAGCTCCGGCAAAAAATATTACAGGAGGTAATAACAATGAAAACAAAGAACATAATAATTTTCATTGCAGCTGGATTAACAATAATCCTGGCGGTATATTTTTTCACATCAGGCGACACTGAAAAAAGAGCTTCTGCACAGCCTGTCCAGGCTTCGACAGAAGCTCAGCGTCTTGGCTACCTTGCCTCACACGGCTGGAAGGCGCAGGAAATTGCCGAGAAAGATATAATAATACCTGAGATATTTTCTGAAAGCTATGAAGAATACGTTAAGCTTCAGGACAAACAATCACTTCCGCTGCGTGAATATGCCGGAAAACAGGCAAAGCTTTACGTCTACAGCATTTCAAACTACAGTCCTGAAAACAAAGATATGCTGGCTGAGATAATAGTCTGCGAAGACATTATAGCAGCGTCGATGGTTTACAGCAGTGACAGCGGAAGCATAAGAATGGCAGTCAGCTGAATCAGAAGAAGTTAAAGAATTTGCTTAGATACGGGAATTTATAAGCCTTGCCGACAGCTGCGCCGTAGATAAGGATTATCAATAAAGCAAGCATAGCGATAGCCAGTACGAAGTTAATTAAACCGCCTATGAACGGTATTTTACCTATTACCCAGCGTATAATTCCCGTAGCTATACAAACAGCCAGCCAGGTTATAGCGTTGTTGGAGTGATGCTTGCAGTAGCCTGAATAATTATTCATTAAATAGGGCAAAAAGAACAATATTGGCAATACATATGCAATAATAGCATAGAAAGCGTAGCTGCTTTTATCGTCACCGAAAGTCTGCTGAGTTTCTTCGTCATTGAACTGATCGAGAAAATTATTCATATTCTTCCTCCTTTTTTCCGAGTTTGCTTATAATTTTAACAAAGCTCTCGATATCGGTAAAGTCCTCATAAACTGATGCAAAGCGGATATAAGCCACCAGGTCGATAGTTTTGAGCTGTTCAAGAACGATCTCGCCTATCTCCTTAGATTTTGCGACACTGCTTAATTCATTTGCGAAATAATTTTCGACATGATCTGCGATTTCGGAGACCTGATCAATAGTGACAGGTCTTTTTTTAATTGCGGTAAAGATACCTTTTATCAATTTATTACGGTCGAAGGGTTCATACATACCGCTTCTTTTTTCGACCATAAGGAGGGGTTTTTCGACTGATTCAAAGGTAGTGAATCTGCCGGCGCACTTAATGCACTCTCTGCGTCTTTTAATTTTTCCGTCTTTAGGTCTTGAATCGACGACTTTTGAATCGAAGAAACCGCAAAAGGGACATTTCATAGTTCTCCTCCTTTACTTGACTGACCGATCATTCTGGTTAATATATTATAGCTGGAAACGAGGTCACTGATACCGTTGAAACCGCTGCGGTAGAGTTCGAGGATAATGCTGGCATCGGGATTTAGCACATTAAGCCTGTCGAAGAATTCTCTGAAGCGGAAGCTGCCTTTACCAATGAGCAGACAGTCACCTCTTTCGCCGGAATCGCTGATATGCACATGAACGGTATTTGAGCCGGCGGCATTGAGGAAGCTCAGGGGTTTTTCGCCGGCTCTGAGGGCTTGTTTGGTATCGAGGACGAAGGCAAATTCATTTCCGAGCATTTTAGACAATTCTCTTATATATACAGATGAGCCGCTTGTACAGCGTGAGACATTTTCGAGAGCGACGGTGATACCGAATTCTTTACCGAGGCGGAAGAGTTTAGAGAATCTTTCGCAGTAGAGTTCTTTTTGGATATTACCCTTACCGCCGTGAAACACGAAGATTTTGCTGCCCACAATATTCATCATTTCAAAATACAGTTTATGGTATTCCAGGACATCTGACAATCTTCTTTCGTATGAAGAAAAAAACATAAGGGTATCCAATTCCGAAGTAAAAGGGTGGACGGAGACACATCTCATCTCAAATCTTTTAATTATATTTGCCAGACTATGGGCGAAGCTTTTTTTCAGTTCAGAGTGGGTATTCAAAAATATTTCCACATTAGCCACACCGCTGACTGCCAAGCTATACAAGCTTTCCTCCACAGGCTGCGGATACAGACAAGCTGTTGAAACGCCGACTATCACTGTATTTCACCTCTTTCTCCTTATTATACCACTCTCCCCCCAAAAAATCAAGTTTTTTTTACTCACGATGTCGCTTGCTAAAGCTCGCTCACTCT
>CAMNFW010000270.1 GCA_946537565.1 uncultured Ruminococcus sp.
CCGGTACTGCCTCAGTTTCCGTCGTCTCCGTTGTTACCTCATGATACATATTGTCCGGAACAGTCTGAGTTGCGATCCAGTCGCTCCACTCCTGATAATACTGTCCCTTTGGATGTACTCCGTCTCCGGTTATATCTGAATTCAGATAGCCGTATTCATTGTCGAACACCTGGTTCACATCAATGTAAAATACGGTCTTATTATCCGCCAGCTGCTGTATCTGACTGTTCAGATAATCAATTGAAGCGTTATTTATCACATTTGTCTCCGCTTCATATGACACATGAAGATTTGCCTGGAGATATATTATCGCCTGGGGCTGGTAGTTTTTGATCTCTTCTACCATATTCCTGTAGGCTGCCATTGTATACTCAAAGTCATTGCCTACTTCATTTATTCCCAGCATTACATATATCTTTCCGTAAGACCTTCCGCTCAGGACATCATAGAATCCCCTGCCGCCTGCATATGAACTGGTTATTCCTGCGGCTGACAAGCCTACATCACAATAATAATCTGCATTTTGCAGGTTTCCATATTCAGATAATCCAACGGTTCGTGAATCTCCGATGAACAGCGCATCATCAAAATAGCTTATATCACTGGGCACAAAGGTTAGAGCCGTGGTAACAGTTGTGGTGGCTGTTGTTTCCGCAGCAGATGTTTCCGCAGTGGTAACGGTTCCGCCGTCCTCAGCAGTTGCAGGAGGAGCAGGATCTGTCTGTACAGGCTCAGTTGCCGGCGGCTGTCCGTTGGCTGTCTCAGTTACCGCCGGTTTCGGGATATTAGGTATTTTTTTGGCTTCCTGGCTGTTTTTCCATATCTGCATGAATATAAACGGGGATAATATGAAACAGGTCGCAAGAAGCATTACTGTGTACGCACTCTGTTTAAACTTATTCATCTCTATTTGATTTCTCCTTACCCTTTTGTCTTTTTATCAGAATCTGAAATACATGAACGGATCATTCATTCCCTTGTACATACAGTATACAGAAGCCCAGAATACAGCCAGAAGTATTAAATCAACTATGATCGTATTCTTCAGCTTTTTATATATCATTTCAGGCAGTCTTGTTGAGAAGATGAACGCTGCAATAAAGAATTTGCCATAAATTTTCCAGTACTTTATATAGTCATTTTCCATTACCGCTGTTGTTTTCTGCGGAATGAAAGGCAGCAGCCGCTTGAAATATACTCCCAGCTCATGGAAGTCCGTAATCGCAAAAAGCAGCCATGTCAGCGGTATTACCAGCAGCATATACAAATGTCCTACGACCTTATGGTCATTCAGGAATTTTCCATAATAGAATTTTTCCAGCATTTGCAGTCCGAACAGCACAAGTCCCCACAAAACAAAGTTCCAGCTGGCTCCATGCCACAGACCAGTAAATGCCCATACGATCAGTGAGTTGCGGATAAGCTTCTTCGCTCCGCCTCTGTTTCCGCCTAATGGTATGTATACATAATCCTTGAACCAGGTTCCGAGGGTTATGTGCCACCTTCTCCAGAATTCCGTCATGCTCACAGACATATACGGATAATCAAAGTTCTTCGGTATCGTAAAGCCCATTATTTCGCCAAGTCCGATCGCCATCAGCGAGTAGCCGCAGAAGTCAAAATACAGCTGGAAGGAATATGCAAATATTCCCATCCATGCCAGCTTTGAGCTTATGCTCTCGTAGCCGATATTCGCTGCATCTGACCATAAGCCGCTCAGACGGTTCGCCAGAAGCACCTTGTATCCAAGTCCGATAGTGAAGGTCTTAAGTCCGTTTTCTACTTTCTTAATGTTGTGTGTACGTTTTTTCAGCTGATCCGCAACCGTCTGATATGTTACGATAGGTCCTGCGATCAGCTGCGGAAACATGGAAATGTATGCGCCATAGTTGATGATATTCGTCTCCGCCTTCGCTTTCTTCCGGTAAACATCTATGATATAGGAAACGTTCTGGAATGTGTAAAAGCTTATGCCTATCGGCAGTATGATGTTCTTCACTGTCAGGTCCGCATGGAATATGTTGTTGATATTGGTGAAGACAAAGCCAGTGTACTTAAAAAATAAAAGCCACCAGAAATTAAATACTATGCCGATCACAAGCCAGACCTTTGCGTTTTTCCTGAATGCTTCTATGAATTCACCTATTATTAAATTTACCAGCAGAGTCGCCAAAAACAATACCACATAAATTATATCTGACGGCTTGTTTACAACTCCAAAGCTGTAAAAGAGGGTACTGCCTAAAAACAGCACCGCATTTTTGTATTTTTTCGGAGACAGCCCGTATGCTGTCATGAATGCAGGAAGGAATATGAATATGAACTCCAGGCTGCTGAAAACCATTCTATCACCCTTTTTTTGCGTCATATAGCCAGAGACGCTGTTGTAAATTTGCCGCTATTTAAACGTCTACATTTTATTCTACACACTTTTTACGCAAATGTCAACCTGTTTTTTTAATTGTAGCAAATTGTAATAAATATACTATTTCTGTTGAAAAAAAGTATTCATCAGAATAAAAATTTTTTTCTTATTCAACTGTTTCTGATTGAAAATACCGCTTTTTTCGCCCTCTTATAAAGGAGGTGAGAAAATGCAGTATCTCTTAATGACAACGATCGTTCTCGGTCTGGCTGTCGCTGACTTCACAACCGGCATCATCAAAGGATATGTCACCAATCAGCTCAACAGTCAAAAAATGCGCCGAGGCGGTATCAATAAGCTGGGCGAGCTTATCGTTATGGCTACCGCCTGCGGCCTTGAATTCGGTATCCGTATGCTGGGCTGTTACTATGACACTCCGGCGCTGGCGGCTGTTACCGGTACAGTCACGGCTTCGGCGGTGTTTATTTACATCGTGATCATGGAGCTGATATCTATACTCGAAAACTATGGAGAGATCAATTCCCAGGCAGCCTGGGTCAGGCATCTCGTTAAAAAGCTTAAAAATATCAACAGAAAGGATGATGATCAATGAGCGTAAAGACCTATAACTACTCCGACAATACTCAGCTCACTGAACATTTCAGTGTCCGGGAATTCCGCTGCAAATGCGGCAAATCT
>CAMNFW010000271.1 GCA_946537565.1 uncultured Ruminococcus sp.
GAGATCTGTGCGCTGACGTGGGATAACATCGAGTTTGAGAATGATCGCATTCATACCTGCAAGCACTTTATCGTTGACAAGACAGGCTCTCATATTCGTGACGGCTGTTAAACCAACGCAGGCGACCGCTGGCTCACAATGGACACAAGCATCATGGATATGCTCAAAGAGTACAGAGCTTACTATATCTTGAAGTATCGTAAAAGTTGACCAAATGTTGACCAAAGTGATATGCCCATCGCTGAAATCTGCCGAAAGCACCGTATTTTCGCAGTGAGGGTTGAAATTTCTCGAATAATATGGTATTATGTTGTATAGCAGGAGGGATAGAAAATGAATATAATATCAATACTATTCAGCAACATCTTGGGTTTTGACGGGATCATATTCTTGTTCGCAATAGGCACTGGATTAGTCTGGCGTTATGCCAAACGATCGGCAGATGACTTTTATAAAAAAATGCACCCCACAAGCTATGCACCGGATTTTGATCACACGCATGAAGAGATCAGCCGTGAGGTCGAGGAAATGACTGAAACAAGAATACTTGAAATGCGTATCAGAACCAATAAGGTCTATACTATTTTTGTGAATTTAGTGGCTATTTTTCCGCTTTTGGGAATACTTGGAACAGTTCTGTCGCTGGTCATGCTTGCATCAGAAGCCGGACTCAGTGATATTACGGATAAATTCTTCATTGCGCTGACCTCTACTTTCTGGGGAATAATTTTTTCAATAGTATTCAAGGTCTGCGATGCTCTTATCTCCCCTAAGATAGAAGAAAACGAGCGCAGTGCAGAAGCGTTTATGGACAGGCTCCGCAGGTCGGACAGGGTGAGCAGATGAAGAACAAGGGTGTTATTATCGAGCTGACAGCTTTGCTGGATGTAATACTGATCATGCTGTTCTGGGTAATGATAAACCTTAAAGATCAGAATGAAAATGTGAAAAACGAGGCTGAGACCCGTATCGCTGAGGTCCAGGCTGAAAATGATGAGCTGAAAGATGAAAACAGCAGGCTGAACGAGAAGTATGCACAGCTTGAAGAAAAATATTCCCAGCTGAAAGATACAGTGGAAAAATCAGGGTCTGAGGCTGTTGAAAACCAGACTGCACTGAACGATTTTGGAAATGGTACAGTTCTGACGCTTTTTTTTGAATATGACGAGAGCCTCTCAGATAAGGAGGCTAAGGAAACAGCTCTGATTATCCGGTGCGGCAGCAGGGAGCTTGAAAAGGTGGATTTTTCCGCCGCTGAGATCACACAGGAAGAGTTGGCAGAGAATATAGTCTCCGCTATACAAAAAGCCGGATATGGCAGCGATGATACAATTCTCTGCACATTTATATATAATGGCTTCAAGGTTCGCTATGACAGCCGGGAGCTGGTCAGAGATGCAATTGAACAGGCTGAAAAATCGTACAGGAATATTTACTGTGCAGATATAGATATATTTATAAACTGAAAGGAATAGGTAGTATGGCAAATAACAATCAGGAAAACAATGAGAAGAAAAAAGGCGGCGCAGGAGCAGTTGCAGCTGTTGGAATAATCGCATTGCTGCTGGGCGGAGGCTTTGGTTTCGGACTTGGAAACGGCAGCTTCGGCATTGACCTGGGCAATAAAAAAGAAAATACTTCCCAGTCTCAGGAACAGGAAAGTGAGCAGGAGGAAAAAACGGAAGAGGGCAATGCAGCAGCAGTTTACGCTGATATTACCGTTTCCGGAAATGTAATAAGCTACAACGGCAGCGAAGTTACAGCTGCTGATGCTGTTAGTCAGATAAAGACACTGGAGGGCGATGTTACGGTTCGTATCAAGAATGACAGTGCAACTGTAAATGCACTGGACGAGCTTAAGGCACAGCTGGATTCAGCTGGCATAAAGTATGTAACCGAATAATTTGCGGCTGAAAATGAAAAAAGCTTTAGTGATCGTACCTTCACTTGCATTGCTGCTGACGGCTGCTTCATGCGGTGTTGAGCAAGGCACTGAGAGTGAGTATTTCCTGCTTGAGGATGCTGAACTTGCTTCTGAGTCTGCTTCTGAGGAAACCACTGCTGAAAATGAAGAAACTAACGCTTCTGCCAGTACTGAAACATCAGACGGCGGGATCTCAGCTGATCCTGTAGGCTCGGAGAATTTCAGGTGGGCGGTTCAGCCGGAAATAGAGGCTGATGATATCATAGTCTATGACGGTTATGTGTTGGATTACACCAGCGATGAGAATTATTCCTACACCTGCGAATACATCAAGCGTGACGGAAAATACGGATTCATAAGCTATGACGGTACAATTCTTGCAGAGCCGGAGTTCGACAGCTGCAATTACTATGATAAGTTCGGACGCAAGGATTTTCCGGCTGTCTATGATTCTGAAACAGGAGATACCCTTTATCTTACTAAGGACAGCAATGGTTCATGCCTGAAAGGTGAAGAGGGAGCATTCGGACTGCCGGGTATGACTATTTATGCTGAAACTTATTTTCTGAATTCAAACGATAATACAGTTTATAGTTTCATCGCTCCGCCCTCAGATGACTCGCTGTGCGCTGTCATGGAAAGCAAGACTGTTTATGCAGTGCAGGAGCTGAAACATGACAGCAATAAAGCTATTCTCAGCGGTGATGAGGTAGTCAATGATAAATTTTTCCTCTACAGCCCTGAGTCTGGCAAGATAAGTGATGAGTATACCTGCATCTATTATTACGGTCCGTATTGCAGCTGCTGTGCTTTATCTAATGACAGGGAAAGCTGGGATATTTATAACAACAATGGACAGCTGATATTGCAGGGAGCAGAACCTTTTGAGAGCAATCTTTACTACAATGCAGGCTGGCAGCCTCCGGAATGTTTTGCCGTGGATCCCGATGAATGTTATGATAAGTATTACGGCAAGCCTTCACCGTATCTTTCCACGGATAACCTGATGGCAGTGAAATTTAAGGGCGAATGCGGATACATTGACACTGACGGAAATGTTATCGTCGGATATGGTATCTTTGAAGATGTTCGCCCGGTGCATGATAATATGGCGTGGGTCAAATACG
>CAMNFW010000272.1 GCA_946537565.1 uncultured Ruminococcus sp.
AGGGGAGCGAACATAACGATTCTGTCGCCGTAGAAAGCCTCTTTGATCTCACGGGCGAGGGCATAGATCTTTTCGATAACAGCCGGGTCGTCACAAGCAAGGAGAACGCTGGCTTCACGGTGAGTGAGACCGGCACATTCAACGCCTCTGCCGGTTTTTTTAGGTCTTGCCTTTTCGAGAAGCTGTTCGATGAGTGCGATGTTATTTTTGTTTTCGTCGGCATATTTAAGGGTATCGAGGATTTCCTCGTCACTGATAAATTCTTCTGCCTTAAGGGATTTTACATCATACATTATTAATTACCTCCGGATAATTATTTATAAATTTGAAGCTGAAACCAAGTTTACGGTTTAAAAGAAACTGCCGAAACAGCGGTCAAGCGTAAAAAAGCGGTGCAGGCTTTATTTTTTAGAGACAGCTGCTTTAACAGAAACACCTGGAATCTGACCAAGACGGCCGGTGAGACTGCTTATCCTGTCGGGTTCAGCATCGACCGCAACTGAGATTATAGATATTGCACGTTCACGGTAAGGAATACCCATTCTGCCGATAATCATGTCGTTGTATTCGCTGAGAACCTTGTTAACTTCCATAGCAGCAGACTGTTCATCAATGACGATAGCGGTTACAGCGATTCTTTTTTCATTCATATTACAAACCTCTTTTCTTCAGGTCTGACACAATGCCGATATAAAACTGAGTGATGTCAGAGATATGGTATTTATCAGGCGGCGGAATTTTGGAAAGGGGTCTCCGCCGGAAATCGACCTCATCTAAGTGGGATAAACCTCGTTTGCCGGTGCCGGTGAATACACCGAGAAACTGACCGTGACGAACTTCGCCGGGAGTAAGAAAACCGTCACTTCTGCCGTTAAGGAGTCTGACACCGATATATGGTATGCACATAAGGAGATCACTAAAAGCGTTCTTCATAAGGAATGCACAGCTTTGGTAAAGCACGCTGCTGCTGTCAGGCACAAGCTGGTTGAATTGTTTCATATAGCCGGTAGTCAGCTGATGAAAGCAGCAGTAGGTATCCGGACGTTTATCGCCGCCAAGTTTTTTGAAGAAGTCAGTGATTTTAGCTGCCAGTCTTATGAGAATATCCGGCAGTTTCATGAGCTTGTCCATAGCGGCAGAACCGTTGTGAGGGGTGCTTATAGTTGTAAGGGAGGCGATAGAGCTTTCCAAACCCAGTACAGATATTACATAGCGTATTTCAATGCCGCCTTTGGAATGGGCAATTATGTTAAGCTTTTCAGCACCGGATTCAGCGAGGATCTTTTTGATCTTAACTGCTAAAAGCATTGCATTGCGCTGAACAGAAGCGTTTGCTTCCTGAGCGCCGAAGTAGATCTCAGCGCCGTTTCTATGCAGAATATCGGGTATTCTTCCCCAGTATGAAATTCTCCCGTCACGGAAACCCATGCCGTGTACAAGCAGTAACGGATACAATGTTTTGCAGCTGTTCATATTTTTCTCCCTAAAAAAATAACTGCCTGACCAGATACGGACAGACAGCAATAGCCTTTGAATAGAGACAAAACCAGAGTTTATTTCCAGAAACCCTGGAAATATTGAGGTTTTATGCCAGCTGCTGACCGATAACAGAGCCAAAGCCCTGCTGCCCGAAAACACTGATTAATATTTGCCTTAACATAAAAAACGGCAGCTTATAAAGTCAAAAGCAGAATAAATCCTGCACTCCACTTATTAGTATTATACTACATTGTTTGAAGATTGTCAAACTATTTTGTTAGTATAAACTAATCAATATTTCAGAAAAAATGTTTATACGCTCTGCACAAGTTTTTGCAGCTTGCTTTGTACACACCTGACAAAGTTTATTTTAATGCGCCGAAAATTCATCAAATTTTGAAAAACCACTGGACAAATCGGATTTTTTATGTTAAAATAAAATGTAGACTAATGTAAGACTGATCAGTTTTGACTGCAATACGATAAAAGAATGATCAGCTACTTTTAATGCTGAGAGGTGATAACTTTGGATCTGTTTTCTATTTTCAAAGGCGGAAAATACTTTAACAAAAATATTGAGCCTAAGTGTGATTACTGTCAGTTCGGTAAGCGTGCAAAGGACGGAAATAAGGTTCTCTGTGAGAAGAGAGGTATGACTGACTGCAATTATTCCTGCAATAAGTTTATATATTCGCCTCTTAAGAGAATTCCGGTAAAGCAGCTGAATTTCGTAGGAAGCCTTGCTGATGAGGATATTTACATAGAGTCCGCCGGCGATCGTGCTGAGAAAGAAGCGGCTGAAAAGGCTGCAAAGGAGAACAAAACGGAGGGTGCTGCTCCTGAGAAAAAAGCCGATAATACAGATGCTCCGGCTGCAAAAGCTGAATAACTATCTTGATATGAGCGTTGACAAGCTGCCTTATATTTTGAGTGCAGCTTGTTGTTTTGCTGAGGTCAGCTTTGGGCTGCGTCGTTGGAGGATTGCTGTGGGTATTTATGTAACTGCAAGAAAAATTGAAGAGAATGAAGAGTATGTTGTGTATGCCTGCGGAAATTCACCAGAACGCCTTTACACAGCATTCAAAATTGACAAAGCTGCTTTAGAATATGGATTGACTGATCCCCAGTCCCATATTGCTGTAAAAGATTTAGTTACTGTTTTATACACTGATCATAAATGTTGTTGGATAGCTATTCTGGGAAAAATACTTAGCTACCATAAAGATAATAATACATTCCCTGATAAAATGTCTAAGGAGTCATAAAATATGCGGATGTGGTGAAACTGGCAGACACGCAAGATTTAGGTTCTTGTGCCGTAAGGTGTGCAGGTTCAAGTCCTGTCATCCGCACCATTCAGAAAGTCCGATCATTCGGGCTTTTTTCTTTAGGAAAGAGTATTTGGAGAGAAAAATAGTTTTAAAACATATTGACAAAAACGAGAAAAAGTGGTAGTATTTTTTTAGAGTAAAGACAGCAGTCCGATGCTCAGAATAATAAAAAGGAGATTTTGTTTGAAGAATAATACTAAAAAGGAGATAGCAGCGTAAACGGGAGGT
>CAMNFW010000273.1 GCA_946537565.1 uncultured Ruminococcus sp.
CGGCTGCGACTGCTTCATCGTCAGCAACGACAGAGGCTTTGAAAACGTTTGCAGTTTCTGGAGATCAAGAGGGGTATCAGACTCAGGATCATACCCGATATTCTCCGCTCCTGCAAGGATTATACCGCAAAAAAATCAGATATCAAAGCTGCCCTGAAACCCCTTGAACTGACTAAAGAAGAATCTGATTTCGTTAGGGAACTCCTCATCAATACCCTCGAACGTGACGATGTTACCCTCCCTCAGCTGAAAACTATTCTCAATCAGTCCCTCTGCAAAAAATTCGGCAGCGAAAGAACTAAGCCTATCTATGCAAGTATCAAAGGTTTTATTAACTGAAAACCATTTGCCGTTTTCAGTCTGCGTCTATGACGTATATATTCATTTTAACGGAGGTAAATTCTATGAATTACAAAGAAAGCTTTATCAGATTTATGGTTGACTGCGGTGTGCTGACTTTCGGTGAGTTCACCCTCAAAAGCGGCAGAAAAGCACCCTATTTCATCAACTGCGGCAACTATAAGACCGGCGCTCAGCTGGCTAAGCTCGGTGAATACTACGCTGAGTGCATTCACGAAAATAATATCCCGGCTGATACTCTCTTCGGTCCCGCTTACAAGGGTATCCCTCTGGCTGTTTCCGCTGTTATCGCTCTGAGCAATAAGTTCGGCATCGACGTTTCATACTGCTTCGACAGAAAAGAAGCTAAGGATCACGGTGAAGGCGGTATGTTCGTCGGCAAGAAACTTTCCGACGGCGAAAAGGTCATTATCATTGATGATGTTATGACATCCGGAAAAGCTCTCAGAGAATCTATGCCTAAGCTCATGAGCGCTGCTAAAGTCGATGTTACCGGTATGGTTATTACCGTTGACAGAATGGAAAAGGGTACCGGCGATCTTTCGGCTGTTCAGGAAGTGAAACGTGACTTCGGCGTTACTGTGTACCCCATAGTTACTATGGAGGA
This sequence comes from uncultured Ruminococcus sp., assembly GCA_946537565.1. Lineage (GTDB taxonomy): Bacteria > Bacillota > Clostridia > Oscillospirales > Ruminococcaceae > Ruminococcus. The sequence continues at coordinate 968 of CAMNFW010000273.1, forward strand.
TATCATCTCCGCTATCAGAAACGGTATCGTTCCCGGTGAGGAATATCTGGACAAAATGCTGGAATACAGAGCCGCTTACGGTGTATAATATAAAACGGGGACGTTCTTGCGTCCCCTTAATAGTATTCCGTATTCCTTACAGCAGCGGTGCAAACATATTCAGCAGTGCGCCGTATATCTTCTTAAGCACCGGCCGTTTATGACAGTCCTCCATTGTTATAAGCTGCGATCGCTTCAAAGTCTCTTCAAAATCTTCCCTGATCTCCGATATCACCGGCGATCCGTACATTATCGCTCCGGATTCAAAGTGCAGATAAAAACTGCGAAAATCAAAGTTTATAGTCCCTACCATCGCCGCTTCATCATCTGCTATACAGCTCTTCGCATGAATAAATCCAGGTGTATATTCATAGATCTTTACACCTGCCTCTATCAGCTTCGGATAATTATTCCATGCTATCATGTATACATACCACTTGTCAGGAATGTGAGGCGTTATGATGCGTACATCTACTCCCTTCTTCGCCGCAAATGTCAGCGCATTTATCATCTCTTCATCTATTATCAGATACGGTGTTGTGATGTAAACATGGTCTGTCGCTTTGCTGATAAGCTCTGTATATACCTGCCTGCCTACCTGCTCGTCGTCAAGCGGCGAATCCGAAAACGGCTGTATACTGCAATTTCCATAGTCTTTATCACATACCGCCCGGTAGGCATCATAGTTGATTTTTTCCTTCGTCTGTATCTCCCAGAGCTGTAAAAACATTACTGTGTAATTCCAGACCGCTTCTCCTGTGATCTTCACCGCTGTATCCTTCCAGTGCCCGAATCGTACCTTCATGTTTATATATTCATCTGCAAGATTCGTTCCGCCGCTGAATGCCGCTTTTCCGTCTATCACTACTATTTTCCGGTGATCCCGATTGTTCTGTATTGATGACAGAAACGGCGTGAACGGATTAAATGCCCGGCACCTTATTCCCGCTTCCTCCAGCTCCCGGAATGAAGGCGATGATTTGTTTAGTCCTGTGCCTATCCCGTCATACATCAGCTTTATCTCAACGCCTTCCCCTGCTTTCTTTTTCAGCAGCGCTGACAGCGTTTCCAGCATGAAGCCCTCGGAGATTATAAAGTATTCCAGGAAAATAAATCGTTCAGCTTTCTCTATCTCATTGAGCATGGCTGTGAACTGATCTTCTCCCAGCGAAAAATATTCAACTCTGCTGTTTTGGCAGACCGGATACATTCCTGAGCCAAATACATATCTCGACAGTCCATACCACTGAGGATACTGCTCCTTTATCTGCTCCGATACTTTATTGTCCTGCAAAAGATACTTCTTCCCCTGCTCCTGGTATTTTCGCACGGTGTCCTTTGAGTATTTCTGCGATCGCTTTATCAGCACATATGCAAGTCCGCCAAACAACGGAAATATGCTTATGGTTATTATCCATGTCAGCTTGTATGAATCCGGCTCCTTCTTGTTCATGAGATATATCACAAGCACTATATCAAGTATTATCAGCATTACATAAACCATATAAAATCTTTCGCCTATGGTTACTACCGAAAACGCCAGCAGTGCAGCCTGTAAAATCAACAGCATGACTGACATCGCATTTCTGCCAAATAACCTGCGAAGAATTTTTCTCGGCTTCATATTCTCACCTCCGTCCGTTTTTTTGCCTTAGATTATTATATCACAAATCTCAATAGAAAGGAAGTCCTTTTTTTGAAAAATATCATTCCCTATAAAAGAAAAGTTTTTTACTACGAAACCGATAAAATGAATATCGTTCACCATTCCAATTATATCAGGATACTCGAAGAGACCCGTGTCGATTTCCTAGAACAGGTCGGTATGCCCTTTCAGCTTATCGAGGATATGGGTCTCATGATGCCTGTTCTCTCTGTGGATTGCACCTATAAATTCCCGCTCCGCTTCGGTGATGAGTTTGAGGTACACTCCTGCATCGAAAAGTTTAACGGAACTGTTCTTAAAATCAGTTATGAAATAATCAATTCTGCCACCGGTCAGCTTTGCGTTGAGGCTC
>CAMNFW010000274.1 GCA_946537565.1 uncultured Ruminococcus sp.
CGGTATATCTGTGCTATGCTGTTTTTCTGCCAGAACATATTATTTGCTTTTGACCTGCTGCACTGTGTCATTTTCCCCAGCAGATACATAAAATATAGCGTACCATTAAGCTGCCGGAATAAGTCCTGTCAGGAGTGGTACTGATGAAGATCTGTATTGTGGATATGCCCTCATACACCTACGCTAAAAAATCCTGCAAGCTCCTAAAAGCAAGAGGATTTCCTTGTGAGATAAAAAGATCAGACAAAGGCTGCGGCTATTCAGTTGCCGTGAAAACAAGCTGCCGTGAAGCCGCCGCTGTGCTTAACAGCTTTTCCGTTCCGTATAAACGGGCAGCAGATACGGAGGCGGAAAATGATCATAAACTTTGATAACGCTGCCACTACCTTTCCAAAGCCGGAATCTGTGAAAAAAGCTGCCGCTGAAGCTATGGAAAAATTCGGCGGAAATGCCGGAAGAGGCGGCCATGAACTGGCTGTCATCACTTCCGAGGCTGTTTACTCAGCCCGTGAAGCCGCTGCTGAATTCTTTGGCGCAGAGCCTGAAAATATCGTTTTCACCCTTAACTGCACCCACGCTCTCAATATGGCTATTTACGGAATTATGCACAGCGGCGGTCATATGATCATCAGTGGTCTGGAGCATAACTCCGTATCCCGTCCGGCTGCTGAACTGGCAAGAAAAGGCATCATTTCTCTTTCTGTGGCTCAGGTCTATCCAGACCCCCAAAAAACCTTCGATAGCTTCCGCAGACTTATCTGCCCTGACACAAAAGCGATCGTATGTACTATCGCCAGCAATGTCAGCGGTCAGCTTCTCCCCTACCGCCGGATCGGTGAGCTTTGCCGTGAAAAAGGTATATGCTTCATCGCTGACGGCGCTCAGGCATGCGGTATCATAGATCTGAAACTTGACTCAGGAATCAATATCCTTTGCACTGCCGGTCACAAGGGTCTCTACGGCATTACCGGCACTGGTCTGCTGATCTCTGACGGAAAACATCCCGTCTATCCCCTTATGCAGGGCGGCACCGGAAGCAGCTCAGAAAGTCTCTTTCAGCCTATGCTGCTTCCGGAATCCCTTGAAAGCGGCACTGTCAATGTCACCGGAATTATGTCTCTGAAAGCCGGCATTGAATTTGTCCGGAGCAAGGGCATTAATAATATCCGCCGACATGAAGATAAGCTTTGCAGACGCTTCATGTATCTGCTTAGAAATAACAGGCGCATTAAAATCTACCGCAGTCCCGGCGCTGAATATATCCCCGTGATTTCGTTCAATATAAAAGATATCCCACCGGAAAAAACCGCTGAACTGCTGGCTGAAAAAGGTTTTTGCCTGAGAGCAGGTCTGCACTGCGCCGCCCTCGCTCACCGTCAGCTCGGTACTCCCGGAGGTACTGTCCGCTTTGCTCCGTCTGTATTCAATACCGTCAAAGAGACAGAGGCTCTGGCTTCAGCAATAGAAAAAATGTGATGATTTTGCGAAAAATAGAAAAAAACTATTGAAATTATCTCAATTTATGGTACAATAAATATAGGACTGTTCCGGCTTATGAGATGAACTCCTGCTCCGTCAGAAAAATGGCGGAGCATATCCCCTCGCCTATAAGTCTTTATATAAACGTTTGCACCGCAGAATGTCTATGGATATTTAAAGTTCACATAGAAAAATAAATGAAAGGAAGTGATAAAGTGTCTTTCAATGATATGCTGTACTCTCTGACCAGTGTGCTGAATACCTTTGAGCCTTTAAGAGACAGCTTCGATATTCTCGTTCTGGCTTATATCATCTACTGGCTCATCAAACTGATAAACGAAACAAGAGCAAACCAGCTGATGAAAGGCATTTTTCTGCTGATAGTCGGCTACGTTATAAGCAGCTTCCTTAAGCTTAAGGTCATGCAGTATATTCTCGCCCAGACCCTGGATATCGGACTGATCGCTATGCTTGTACTGTTCCAGCCTGAACTCAGGCGTGCGCTGGAAAAATTCGGCAGAACAAAACTTGGACTGCGGTTTCTCGGCATCGGTCAGAATGTGGATGAGCTTGAAAAAATCTGGATGGAAGCCATCGAGATAATCTGCGATTCCTGCGTCGAACTTTCTGCCAGCTGTACCGGTGCTCTGATCGTCATTGAACGTCAGGTGCATCTTGGTGAACAGATCGAAACCGGCACTGTCCTCAACGCTAAACCCAGCAAGGAGATCTTCGGCAATATCTTTTATCCGAAAACTCCGCTGCATGACGGCGCCGTGATAATGCGTGACGGTATGATACTTGCCGCCGCCTGCTTCCTCCCAAAACCTCAGAATGACGCTGCGATCAATAAAAAACTCGGCTCCCGTCACCGTGCTGCCATTGGTATGAGCGAAAACTCTGACTCTGTAGTTATTGTTGTATCAGAAGAAACAGGTCAGATCTCAGTCGCTATAAACGGCGTTCTCACCCGTGACTATACCCGTGAGAAACTCCGCACCCTGCTTATGAATGAGATATTTGAAACCGATTCACATATCGAATCCGCAGATAAAAAGAACCTTTTCTCCTTCTTTGAAAGGAGGAAAAAACAATGAGCATATTCACAAAATTTAATTCGTGGCTGATGAAAAATAATCTGGCAAGATTTATTTTTTCACTTTTTTTAGCCATTATCCTATGGTTCATAATCTCAATAACCAAATACCCCTCAGTTCAGAAAACTATCGACCATATCACACTCTCTACCGAGATCGACGGAACATCTGCCTCCGACAACGGACTCAGCGTAATTTCCTGCGATGTCCAGGAAGTGGAAATCGAGATCATCGGCAGCCGTACCCAGGTCGGAAACCTCACTAATGATAACCTTGAAGCTTATATAGATGCAGAAAATGTTACTGCTGCCGGAACCAAGACCCTTACCATTAAGGTCAGAGGCACCAATGGCTCAAACTATGAGGTCAAATCAATTTCCCCTCCAACTGCAACTGTGGTGATCGATAAGTATGATACAACAGAA
>CAMNFW010000275.1 GCA_946537565.1 uncultured Ruminococcus sp.
TGAAATTTACCCAGCTGATCTTGCAGTTCCTATCGCAGCAGATACATCACAGCTTTCAGCAGTATACGCTGCAAATTCCGGAAACAGCTTTGTACTTCACGGACCTCCCGGAACAGGTAAGTCCCAGACTATAACCAACATGATAGCCAATGCACTTCATCATGGCAAATCAGTACTTTTTGTAGCAGAGAAAATGGCTGCACTGGAGGTAGTTGAGAAGAGACTCAACAAAATAGGTCTTGGACCATTCTGTCTGGAGCTTCATTCAAATAAAGCGCAGAAAAGAGCTGTTCTTAAGCAGCTTGAAGAGACACTTAATGTAGGTAAAATAAAACAGCCCGGTGAATATAAGGCAACTGCTGACAAAATGGCTGAGCTTAGGGCTGAGCTGAATGACACAATGGCTGAGATCCACAGGGTTCACAGCAATGGTCTTTCGCTTTATGATTCAGCAGTAAGATATGAGCAGAACCGTGAAAACGGCGGTAAATTCAGCTTTACTCAGTCACAGCTTGAGGCGATGAACAGTTCGTCATATTCTTCGTGGCGTGAGCTTCTGGAGAGACTTTCTGCTGCCGGCAGTGAGTTTGGAGATACATCAGCTACACCATTGAGAATATGCCGTCTGACAGAATGCACACCGCAGACCAGAGGTGAATTTGAAAGAGCGCTGAACAGTCTTAAGGAAAAGCTTTCCGCTGCTGCTCAAAGCAGATCAAAAATACAGGAAATAACCGGTGAAAGCCAGCTTACTTTCAGCCAGTGCGTGAGTGTATCAGAAATAGTCAGCGAGGCGGTGACAGAGGGTTATATTTTCCGGGAGATACTCAGTGGAAACAGCTGGGACATCTTAAAGGAGAGGACTGAAAAGCTTATCACTGACGGAAAGGAACAAAAATCTCTTTCCGCTGATATCACAGCTGAATTTGAAAACAGTGTACTTGCATATGACAGCAATGGGGCAATGGTAAACTGGAAGACTGCCCAGAGCAAATGGTTCCTTCCAAAATTCTTCAAGAGCAAAAAGCTTGTAAATGAATTGAATGCCCATGCTAAAATACCAAAGACAGTAACGAAAGAGAATATTCTGGGGTATTATGAAAAACTTAACAGACTTGGACAGCTCAGCACTCAGATCAAGGAAGTTCCCGAAAATCTTTATTCGATATTCGGTGATCTCTGGGTCAATGATTCAACTGACTGGGAGGAGATCGAAAAGGGAGTTAAGCTTTCACAGATCCTGAGAGATAAGATAGCAGAATCTGAGCTCAGTGAAAGTGCAAAGCAGAATATTTTGTCTTATATTATTGAAAAGTATGGCAGTCCTTCAAAAAAGCAGGCATCAGGGGCAGAAGCTGAAAGGATGCACGCTGATCTTGAAGCTGCTGAAAAAGCTGCTGATGTTCTTTCAGAGCAGTTCAGGACTGACAAGAGTGAACTGCTTGAAAACGGAGACTGGATAGACAGTGCAGCTGAAAAGGCTGATGAAATAATCGCTGCTCTTCCTCAGTTAAAGGAATGGACTGGAATTATCAGTCTTTGTGAAGAGCTGGAAAGACTTGGAATCGGCAATATTGGTGAGAATTATCTTAAAGGCAAGGTAAGGTCTGAGGAACTTGTAAGAGCTTTCTACTGTGATCTGAATAAGGCAAATATCACTTATATTATTTCTTGCAGTCCGAAGCTTGCAAAATTCCAGGGAACACTGTTTGAGGAGACTATCCGCAAATACAATGAGGTCTGCGACAAATTCTCTGCACTTACGATAAATGAACTTGTTGCAGAGCTTTCGGCTAAAATACCTGCTCCCGGAAGTTCAGCTTCAAGCTCGGAGATAGGCATTCTCCAGAAGGCAATAAAGAGCAACGGAAGAAATATGTCAATCCGCAAGCTTTTTGACAGTATACCGAATCTGCTTAGAAGAATGTGTCCGGTAATGCTGATGAGCCCGATATCCGTGGCACAGTATATCGACCCTGCATATCCGAAGTTTGACCTTGTAATATTTGATGAGGCATCACAGCTGCCAACCAGTGAGGCAGTCGGTGCGATTGCGAGGGGTGAAAACGTAATTATAGTAGGCGATCCTAAACAGCTTCCGCCAACAAGCTTCTTCTCTTCAAATCAGGTCGATGACGAGAATTATGAGAAAGAAGACCTTGAAAGTGTACTTGATGACTGTCTTGAACTTTCAATGCCTCAGAAGCATCTGCTGTGGCATTATCGTTCACGGCATGAGAGTCTTATCGCATACAGCAATGTAAAATACTATGAGAATAAGCTTTACACTTTCCCATCGCCTGATGATCAGATCTCAAAAGTCAGCTGGGTCCATGTTGACGGCTATTATGACAAGAGTTCATCAAGAACCAATAAAGCTGAGGCTCAGGCTATTGTTGAGGAGATATCCCGGAGACTTGAAGACCCTGAGCTTAGGAAGCTAAGCATTGGTGTAGTAACGTTCAGTCTCCCTCAGCAGAATCTTATTGATGATATGCTGGCTGAAGCATACCGTGCAAGACCAGAGCTTGAAACATGGGCGAATGAGATGTATGAGCCTATCCTTATAAAGAATCTTGAAAACGTACAGGGTGACGAGCGTGATGTTATCATGTTCTCGATAGGATACGGTCCTGATAAGGACGGAAAGCTTTCCATGAACTTTGGTCCTCTTAACCGTGACGGTGGCTGGAGACGACTGAACGTAGCTATATCACGTTCAAAGTGCCAGATGATAGTATTCTCAGTAATAACACCGGATATGATCGACCTTTCACGCACTCGCTCTGAAGGAGTTGAGGGACTTAAGGGATTCCTGAATTTTGCAGCAAAGGGAAGAAGTGCCCTTGCAATTCGTGGAAACACTTCTGAGGCAGGCTCAGGCTTTGAAAAGGTAGTTGCAGAAGAACTGCGGAAGCGTGGATATACAGCTAATTGCAATGTCGGCTGCTCAAATTATAATATCGACATTGCTGTTGCAAATCCTGAT
>CAMNFW010000276.1 GCA_946537565.1 uncultured Ruminococcus sp.
TCAGGATTCTATCGACTACCTGATCAGCAATGGTCTTGTTGATCAGAGTGATAATGATAACGGTCAGAAGCTCTTTTCTCTCCTTCCTAAAGGTATCGTCTGTGCTAAGGAACTTAAAAAATTTGCTCCGAAATCCTACCGGGATAAGCTTGTTCTTGCCGCTCTCCGCTATTTCACAAAACTGAAATATGAACAGGAGATCAAGATCGAATATATCCCTGCGGAAAACGGCTGCTACACCCGTGTGCGCTGCCTGGATACTAAATTTGACCTTATGGATCTTAAGATCTATGCTCCGGATATGTCCCAGGCTAAGCTTATCGGCGAAAAAATCATGCTCAATCCCTCCGGCTTTTACGGCAAAGTGATCGAGCTTGCTCTCTCAAATGAGGAGGTGCCTTATGACCTCTCTGATAACTGATATCATTCTTCCCCTCGAAGAAGAACTGCCTTCCAGCAGCCTACCTAAATGGGCGGAGATTCTTATCATACTTGTTCTGTTTACCGCTGTTTTCGCTGCTACTGGTTATTTCACCTTTAAATCTTCAATGAAAAAACATAACGGTATTTCTATTGACAAAAATGACGATCCGCATAATAATGAATAACTATTTCTGGTAGTCTGCTCGTTCTGCCCTGATGACTGGAGGTATCAAAATGAAGTCAGGCAAGATCTTATCCATTTTATCCGCTGCCGCACTGGTTTTTTCAGCTATTCCTTCACCTGTAAATTCTTTTGCGGCAAATACTCATACTGTTACACTGCTGGATTTTGACGGAAATGTTATGGAAAAATTAACAGTTGCTGACGGAGCTGCTCCGGATCTTGACAGTGTGAACACCTCTTCGCTGGAAGATTTCCTTGATAATTATACCCAGATCGGTTTTTATGCCTGGAGCGAAGAACCAAAAGCTGTAACAAAAGATATTACTATCCAGGCTCTTTATCAGAAAATGACCCTTTCACTTGAATCAATGCCAGAAAGAACTGAATACTATTCCCCTATCGGTGATATTTCTCTGGACGGTCTGAAAGTTACTATTACTGTTGTTAAACAAACTCCCGAAAAAAATTCTTCCGGTCAGTTCATTACCACTGAAGATGTGGTCGATATTTCCGACGGCTGCTCTGTTTATCCGCCAAACCTGCGTACAGCTTTCTTAGATACCGATACTGCTACAATTTATATCTACCCCGTTGTCACCGATAAAGCTATCGCTTCCTATCAGATAAATCTTTATCAGAATCTCGGCGATGCTGACATGAACGGAAGTATCAACGCTGCTGACGCTTCATATATTCTCCAGGCTTATACTCTCGCTTCTACCGGTCACCCTATATCCTATCAGGCTGGTCAGAAAAAACGCATGGATATCGACAGAAACGGTTCTATTGAAGCCAGTGATGCTTCTCTTGTTCTGCAATATTACGCTATTGCTTCCACTGTCGCTGTTCCCGACTGGGATACAGTTCTATATGGAAAATAATATAATTATTTCCGGATTGTTTTCAACCTATTGAAATTTCTGCGGAAATACTGTATAATTTATGTTATGCTACAGATCACACCGGTTTTCCGGATCTGTTTATAAAATATTTTTTAAGGAGTGCTAATAATGTACAACGATCTTATGGATTCTATCGGCTTCGTTGCTCAGTATGACCCCGAAGTCGGAAACGCTATGGACAAGGAGCTGGCAAGACAGAGAAGAAATCTTGAGCTTATCGCCAGCGAGAACATCGTTTCCCCTGCTGTTATGGCTGCAATGGGCTCTGTTCTCACAAATAAGTATGCTGAGGGTTATCCCGGAAAGCGCTACTACGGCGGCTGTCAGTGTGTTGACGAGGTAGAGCAGATCGCTATCGAAAGAGCTAAGAAGCTGTTCGGTGCCAAGTTTGCTAATGTTCAGCCTCATTCCGGCGCACAGGCTAATACTGCTGCTTATTTCGCTGTACTTCAGCCCGGTGATACTGTTCTTGGTATGAGCCTTGCTGACGGCGGTCACCTTACTCATGGTTCACCTGTAAACCTCTCCGGAAAATACTTCAACTTCGTTTCCTATGGTCTGGACGACGAAACTGAAATGATCAACTATGACACCGTTCTCGCTCTTGCTCAGGAACATAAGCCAAAGCTCATTGTTGCCGGTGCAAGTGCTTATCCAAGAGCTATCGACTTTAAAAAGCTCAGAGAGATCGCTGACTCTGTAGGCGCACTCCTCATGGTTGATATGGCTCATATCGCTGGTCTTGTCGCTGCCGGCTGCCATGAATCCCCTGTTCCATATGCTGACATCACTACTACTACTACCCACAAAACCCTCAGAGGTCCAAGAGGCGGTCTTATCCTCACAAATGACGAGACTCTCGCTAAAAAGATCAATTCCGCTATTTTCCCCGGAACTCAGGGCGGTCCTCTTATGCACACTATCGCTGCTAAGGCTGTTTGCTTCGGTGAAGCTCTTAAGCCTGAGTTCAAGGACTATCAGAGACGTATCGTTGAAAACGCTAAGGCTCTGGCTGACGGTCTCCTTAAGAGAGGCTTCGATCTCGTTTCCGGCGGTACTGATAATCACCTTATGCTGGTTGATCTCCGTCCCTTCAATATCACCGGCAAGGAACTGGAACACAGACTTGATGAGGTTTTCATCACTGTAAACAAAAACGCTATCCACAATGACCCCGAAAAGCCCTTTGTTACCAGCGGTATCCGTATCGGTACTCCTGCTGTTACCACAAGAGGGCTCGGAGTTGAGGAAATGGAAAAAATCGCTGAATATATCTATCTCTGCGCTACAGATTTCGAGGCTAAGGCTGATGAGATCCGTGCAGGCGTAACTGAGATCTGTGAAAAGTATCCCCTTTATAAATAACATCTGACCAGGGACGGACTTACTGCCCGTCCCTGTTTTTATTATAAAATATGAAAAACAAACATAATACAAAGATAATTAAAGCTGTTGTGTGGTGTATACTTCTGGCTGCG
>CAMNFW010000277.1 GCA_946537565.1 uncultured Ruminococcus sp.
GCCGGCAAAGCTGCGGCTGGGGAATTTTTTCCGCAGTAAAAATCCCAGAAGTCTCCCTCATAAGGCACTCCCATTGCTATTGCTTTTGCTGAGTCGATAACTGAACCGCCGCCCACTGCAAGTATGAAGTCAACGTTCTCCTTCCTGCAAAGCTCTATGCCCTGGTACACCAGTGTGTCACGGGGATTCGGCTTTACACCGCCCAGCTCACAATAGCTGATGCCCTGCTCTTCCAGTGAGCTTCTTACTCTTCCGAGCAGTCCGCTGCGTTCAGCTGAACCGCCGCCGAAATGCAGAAGAACCTTTTTGCCGCCGTGTTTTTTTACATAGTATCCTGCTTTATCCTCTGTGTCCCTGCCGAAAACAAATTCCGTGGGACTGTAAAACTGAAAATTATCCATTTCTCATCTGCTCCTTAAGGCTTTCAAATTTTTCAATTACTCTGTCGCACCACTGGTCAAACTCAGGGTCATCTTTTTGCAGCTCAGGGTGAGCAAGAATATACTCAATGGTATTTCTGATACCCTGGTCTGCACGGACCTTTGCAGTGAATCCGGGCACAGCCCTCTTGATCTTGCTGTTGTCAAATATCACCGTGTTCGCCTTGTCACCGATCAGACTTCCCTCAAGATCGAAGTCACTGACCGCTGCAAGAAATTCAGACGGTATATGTACCGCTTTCAGCTCTTTTCCCAGAGTATCAGCAATTATCCGGTAGATCTGATCCCAGGTAACACTCTCGTCAGAAGTGATATGAAATGCCTGTCCGATAGCATGGATATTACCGATAAGTCCGCAGTAAGCATTGGCAAGATCGGTGTTATGAGTTATCGTCCAGAGCGATGTTCCGTCGCCGTGGATAATTACAGGCTTGCCTTCCATTATCCTTTTTATCACCTGCCAGCTGCCGTTTTTTCCGTGAACTCCCAGCGGTACTGATCTTTCGTCATAGGTATGGCTCGGACGGACTATCGTTATCGGGAAGCCGTTCGTTCTGTACTGCTCCATGAGATATTCCTCACAGGCGATCTTGTCTCTTGAATACTGCCAATACGGATTGCTCAGCGGAGTGCTTTCGGTGATGAACGGTGAAGAAAGCGGCTTCTGATAGGCTGATGCAGAACTTATATAAATGTACTGCTTAGTCCTGCCGCTGAAAAGTCTCACGTCCCGTTCGATCTGTTCCCTCACAAATCCTATGAACTCACCTACTGCGTCAAATTCCATTCCCTCTGTCAATGCTCTTATGCTGTCTTCATCATTGATGTCACCTTTTATGACGTGAACATTTTCAGGAAGCTCACTGCTGCGGCTGCCACGGTTTATAAGACAGACCTCATGACCTTCCTGGGCAAGCTTTTTTGTGATCGCCATGCTGATAGTGCCTGTTCCGCCGATAAAAAGTACCTTCATGTGTTTTCCCCCTCTCACGAGTTTTTTGGGTAAATAACAGATCAGTCAGTCGATGAGCGTTTGCGTAATTGCGCCGCTTCACAGTGATAAAAGCGGTCTGCGAACGTTCAGCCGGCTGAAAAATTACATACCCGATTTTTTATTTCATGCTGAATCCTTTTTCAAATCCAGCTGAAGGTGCTTTGATGTGAATACTGTTAAGATAGCTCAGCGGTGAATCCTCCGGAAGTTCAAATTCCAGCGCACAGGCATAAAGCGCCTGACGAAATACACCCTGCCGCTTATTCGCTGAAATATCACCATACTTTCCGTCACCAAGAAGCGGTGCGCCGATATGTGACAAATGGGCTCTTATCTGATGTGTGCGGCCGGTGAAGAGTGTCACTTCAAGAAGATAAAGTCCATTTTTTTCACCGATGACTTTATAGCCGGTTTTAATTGGTCTGTAGCCGTCCAGCGGCTTATCCGAAATGCGGACGATATTTCTTCCCTCGTCCTTCCAGTGATAGGCTTCGATAATATCACCGGAAGCCGGCGGCGGTGATACTGTTATGCAGTGATATATCTTATGGATATTTCCAGCCCTGACCGCTTCATTTATGAGCCGCAGCGAAGACGCATTTTTCGCCGCAGTCACAAGTCCGGCTGTATTCCTGTCAAGCCGGCTGCAAAGTGCCGGTGCAAAGGAGCTTTCATTTTCCGGTTCATACTCGCCTTTATTATACAGGTAAAGCTTGATCCTGTCAATAAGGGTATCGCCGCTGCTGCTGCCGTTGGAGTGAGAATCCACGCCCACTGGTTTTAATACGATCAGTATGTTTTCATCTTCATATATAACGTCCAGCTCCTTCGATGCTCCGAGGAACTCCCTGCTGACGCTTCTGCCGGCAGTCAGCTCGTCCTTGACGTATACCCTTACGGTGTCGCCTTCGCTGAGAATGTCGGAAATTCCGCATCTTTTGCCGTTTATCTTGATATCCTTCTTTCTTATGAGCCGGTACATCATGCTCTTCGGAAGCTCCGGCATAGCCTTCTGAATGAACTTATCCACACGCTGACCACTGTCATTTTTATTAATCAAAAACTCTTTCATATATTACTCCATAGAAAAATTAGTGAAATCTAAACAAAAAGTATACACTCATTTAGTATAATACTAACAATATTTCAAACTGATTTTTGTTTTCTGTTACAAAAGGGTTGATATTTTGTAACAATTGTGTTATAATTTTAGAAAAGTATTGCTGTCTGCTTTGTTTTATTTTGCTTTGCAGATGCTTACAGACGAAAGGAGAATTACGTGCTATGGGTTTAGCAAAAAAACTCGCTGCCGCCTTTCTTTCCTGTGCCTTAAGCTGTGCTTCTGTAATATGCTCAGCAGCTCCATCAGATGCTGCTGCCAAAGGTGTTCTGGATAAAAATACCCTTTTTGTATATGATAGCACAAAAACAGCCGAAAGTAAAGAGGCAGATCCATCCGAAAATCCATTTAAGGTCTTCGATATCTACAATGCCTATTTTAATAAAACTACTACCACTACTACCACCACAACCACCCTTCCC
>CAMNFW010000278.1 GCA_946537565.1 uncultured Ruminococcus sp.
TTTTTGCTGTCAGCATTGCTCTGGAACGAATTAACAGCGTTATCAATGAGGGAAAGATCATGGCAGAACAGTTCTGTAAGGGTCTTCTTTTTGCCTTCGGTAGCAATGCTGTTGAAGCAGTCACGGATATTCTCCCATACAATAGGCACACCTTTTTCGCTTCGTATAAATGAGAGCGTAATAAGCAGTTCCTCGCAGTTATCAAATCGGCTTATGATCTTTTCGATGCTGTCAGCAGAGGGAGTGTCTTTGAAAAGCAGTATGGAATAAATAGCCTTTTCGCTGTTAAAGGCGGCACCTGTTCTTTCTGAGGAACTGAGCAGCATCAGCATTTTAGCAAAAGGTTGCAGCAATTCGCTGTTATTGGCGATAAGATCAGCAGCTTTTTCATTACTTACGCTGCCGAAAGAAGCATCGAAATAACTGGTGCAGTCTGAATAGCCGGTATTATCAAGTATACCTTGGAGTATACTCATAGCCGATGTTTTTTCGCTGCTTGTGCAATTGTCAAGGCTTTGGAAAATATTACGCAGGAAGCTGCTGTGGTCGCAGGCAATTTTGTTACTGATGAAGCATTGCATGATGTACAGCTTCAATGAAAAGCTTGTACTCGGCATATTGTAAATCATGCTCATATACTTCGGGCTTTTTTTATTATCTTTAATGATCTCAGCAAGTATTCCGCATAAAACGGAAGTAATTCTGCTGTCCTTTTTATCAATGGTCCTTTTGATAAGTTCCTCATCAGCTTCAGTGAAGCCGTAACGCATAGTGTCAGCAATGATAGCGGTAGTTTTTTCGTTTGCACTGCCATCTACGAAGCATTTTTTCTTGAGTATACTGCAAAGGCTTGATGAAAGGCGGCTGCGGTTGTCAAGTTCCGGGAAAGCGAGAATAGCCGCTTCCAGCTCGCTGCTTATTTCTGTATCAGAAGCAGCAATATAGTCAGCCAGTTCAGCGGTATGTTCTGCAATGCCCTCGTTACCTTTTAGTTCGCTGCTGAGAACGGGAAGAAGCTGTATGATAAAGCTTTCCTTATCAGAACAAAGCAATTTGTTGCCGGCAGTATCTCCAAGCTTATCCATTACTGTTTTCTCTGCTGACAGATCAGATGTGACGAACATATTTGCGGCGATGTCCAGCAGTTTCGGTTTATACATTTCCGGTTTGTTCAGTATACCGTTTATATAGCTGTAAAAATCATGCAGCAGTTCCTCTGAATCGGAAAGCGCCCATAGGATAGTACCGAAGCTGTTATCAGTATCAGCGGGGAGGTTTCTGACTACACCACGTTTTGAGTCGATCAGCATATTATTGCTGTTGTCGGTGATAGTGCCGATGTCATTGTTATCCCAGGTTATTAGGCGCAGGTCAACAGGGGGGCGTTTCAGGAAAGAGCCGATACCACTGGGCGAGAAAGAGTCGTGGGTCGGTGAGAAGTTCCAGTATGAAACGCCTGAAAACTGTCTTTTCAGCACATCAGGGAGCAGACGGAGTATCTCAGCCAGAATCTCCTCGCCGATAAGTGAACCGCCGGTATTTTCCCAGTCAGCGGAGGATATATTCGGGTGGGTGAGGGCTGTCATTCCGGAAGTCAGACCGGTATAAGCCCTGTGAGCCAGACAGCTTATAACACGGCTGAAATACACATGGTTGATAAGGCGTGTGACAGTATGCCTTGGTGCTGACCTGGCATTAAGGTCATATCTGAGCATTTCGGTATACTGCTCGTCAACAGTGACGGGAGCAGCAGAGGAAAGGTCACATCTTGCAGCAAGGTCTTCATAAAGCTGGAAGTATCTCAGATATGTAAGCAGCCAGGGACGTTTCATTATCATGTCCGCATCATTATCGCTGAAGATAAGCGTGCAGACATAGGATACCGTACCCATAGTATCGCACTGGTCGTACACTCTGAAATTGCGAATAGCCATCAGGAAACCGTTATAGTTTATTATTCTGAGGATACCACGGTTATTCTCACCGTATCTGTCGTTGCGCCTGGCGTGATCCGGAAAGCTGGAGTATTCCTTTATGGCAGAATCCAGATCAGCTCTTGTTGAATCAGGCAGGGACATGAAATCTCTGGACACCGCAGCGGTCTTATATCCAAGACCGGCTGAATTATAGCTGCCTGTCCTGCATCTCAGCTGTAAGTGTTGATAGATCATTTTATGATGTCTCCTTTATTTCTTAAAGAGTTTACTGAAAAAGTCAAGCAAACCCTGGATGAATTTTTCAAACGATGTTGGTTCGTTAATATTTAACGAATGAAGTCCATATTTGTTCAGCCAGTTTTTGAAAGCATCTTCTCTCAGTTTAGCATCTGCCTCACGAAACTCATTAGAAGTAAGGTTGGGGATAATATTGAACTGCATCAGCATATGGAGAAGCGGAAGCTCGATATTTCTGGGGTGAAAATGAGGGTTGATATTGCCAAAGTTGAAATTGTTTCCGAATTGGATTTTTTCTTCTATAGGAAGTCCGTCGAACTGGTCAGCGGTATTGGAATCTACCATCATTTTGTTGTATGCAATTTTGCGTTCAGGTTCGGGCGGTTCAGGTCTTCTGGGAGCAGTATCTCTATGGAATGGGTTATTCACGCCGTTATAGGTCTTTGTTTCATCGTCGTCATCATCATATTCAACGAAGCCGGTATTTTTGAATTTCTTCTGAGGCGGTTCTGAGCTGAGCGATTCCTGAGGAGCAAAAGTCTCGCTGTTATCGGAGATATTCTCCTGGGGAGCGAATGTCTCTCCGCCTTCTGGTGATGGAGCATTTTCCGGTTCATTAGTGATATTGCTGACTGCGATCATGGGTCTTTGATCCATGTAATAAGGCACTTTTATTATCTGAAGCCCCAGTCCGATAGATGATACAGGGAAAAAGTGGGCTGTATTGAAAAGCACTGTTACATTTTTGCTCCAGAGACCATCTGTGTCAAGCGCGGCGATTGCGTTTCTTG
>CAMNFW010000279.1 GCA_946537565.1 uncultured Ruminococcus sp.
CTTCCCAGAAATTCAGCCAGTCATATGAGGGCGCAAGAATGAAAACTATAACCAGCAGCACAAAGCATATCAGGCTGAAAACTGCGTTGAAAATAGTTGCAGCTTTACCGTTTACAGCTTTTCGTCCGCAAGCCTTGCAGACCTTGCCGCTGGAGTTGAGCTGACCAGCCATAGCCTTAGTCAAGGGGTTGAAGCTTTTCTCGCCGCAGTAGGGGCAGTTGTAAATACTCTTCATAGCAATATCCTTTCAATTTTCCTGTGGATCATCATCTGGAGCATCCTGATCTTCGGGGAGCGGCTCCAAAGGTTCAAGGGTCTTGGCGAGCGCAGTTTCCGGAAGCTCAGGTGCAAGAGAACGCTCCTTTGCAAGCTCAGCCAAAGGCGTAAGGAGAGCAAGTCCCTTTACTGAGGAACCGTGTTTAATGGGTTTGTGGCTGATTATCTTGTAGAAGTGGAGAATTATCTCGCCCAGAAAGAAAATCCCTAAAGCAAGCCATAAAAGCTTCTTGTTGCAGCTCTTGAACCAGCTGCCTGCGATCAGAACGATAAGGGCAATGAATATGAACTGTATATGTGTTATCTCACGCAGAGATATCTTTAACCGGCGGAAAAATCTCCTGAGCTTTACATTGTCCGGCGGAAACTTTTCAGCGGTCACGCTTACCACGCTCAGCAGCAGAAATAATCCTGCCAGTATAAAAGCAATATAGTTATAAATCACGGCCTCTCACCTCACGAATCCAGTTTAAGAACACTCATGAAAGCTTCCTGCGGAACCTCTACAGTTCCCAGCTGACGCATACGCTTTTTACCTTCCTTCTGTTTTTCCAGCAGCTTCTTTTTACGGGTGATATCGCCGCCGTAGCACTTAGCAAGCACGTCCTTACGCATAGCCTTGACGGTCTCACGGGCAATTATTTTACCGCCGATAGCCGCCTGGATCGGCACTTCAAAAAGCTGACGGGGAATGTTTTCCTTAAGCTTTTCAGCGATCTTTCTTGCTCTTGCATAAGCCTTGTCGGTGTGGATAATGAAGGAGAGAGCGTCAACGATCTCGCCGTTAAGGAGAATGTCAAGCTTTACAAGCTTTGACGGAACATATCCCAGCATTTCGTAATCGAAGGAAGCATAGCCTTTTGTACGGGATTTCAGTACGTCAAAGAAGTCGTATACGATCTCATTCAGCGGCAGTTCATAATGAAGCTCAACTCTTGTGTCGTCCAGATACTGCATATCCTTGAACACACCTCGTCTGTCCTGACAAAGCTCCATTATGTTGCCGACAAACTCCGAAGGCGAGAGGATACTTGCCTTTACAACGGGTTCTTCCGCAGTCTGAATGAGAGCAGGGTCTGGGTAATTGGTGGGGTTGTCGATGAACTGAACATCGCCGTTGGTCATGGTGACTTTGTAGATAACAGAAGGGGCGGTGGTGATAAGATCCAGGTTGTATTCACGTTCAAGCCTTTCCTGAATAATCTCCATGTGAAGAAGTCCGAGAAATCCGCAGCGGAAACCAAAGCCGAGAGCTATCGAGGTTTCCGGTTCAAAGGAAAGTGACGCATCATTGAGCTGGAGTTTTTCCAGGGCATCACGGAGATCACCGTATTTTGCACCGTCCGCAGGATAAATACCGGAGAAAACCATAGGATTGACTTTTCTGTAGCCAGGCAGAGGTTCGTCACAGGGACGGTCATTGTTGGTGACAGTATCGCCCACCTGAGTGTCACCGATGCTTTTGATTGAAGCAGCAATATAGCCAACTTCACCGGCTTCAAGTGAGCCGTTGTTGATAAGGCTGGAAGCGTCCATAAAGCCAGCCTCAACTACGCTGAAAACCGCACCGGTAGCCATAAGGCGGATATTATCGCCGATCTTAACACTGCCTTCCTTCACTCTGACATATATGATAACACCTTTGTATGGGTCATAGTAGCTGTCGAAAATAAGAGCTTTCAGAGGCTTTTCAGTGTCACCCTTCGGCGCCGGGATATCGGTGACGATACGCTCCAGCACTTCTTCGATGTTAATACCCATTTTAGCGGAAATTCTGGGAGCATCCATAGCCGGTATGCCAATGATGTTTTCAACTTCTGCGCAGACTCTTTCGGGGTCAGCAGAAGGCAGGTCGATCTTGTTGACAACAGGTACAACTTCAAGGTCGTGTTCGATAGCAAGATAGGTGTTTGCAAGAGTCTGAGCTTCAATTCCCTGAGAAGCATCTACAACGAGAATTGCACCTTCACAGGCAGCGAGAGAGCGTGAGACCTCATAGTTGAAGTCAACATGACCGGGAGTGTCAATAAGGTTGAAGATGTAGTCTTCACCGTCCTGGGCGGTGTATTTCAGGCGGACAGCACGAGCTTTGATGGTGATGCCTCTTTCACGTTCGATGTCCATATTATCGAGCAGCTGGTCTTCCATATCTCTGATCGCAACGGTTTCGGTTTTTTCGAGGATACGGTCAGCGAGAGTAGATTTGCCATGGTCGATATGAGCGATAATGCAAAAGTTTCTGATTTTATCGTTAGCCATTTGGAACCTCATTTCATATTACAGTATATTATATCAGATTAATTATAGCATTTTTGAGGAGGTTTGTAAAGTAGTTTTTTTACATTCAGGGGATTGGTTTTGGAGGGGAAAAAGTAAACTGCTACAGAATCGCCTTGCTTGAAAAAGGAAGCGAGGGGCGCTGCCCCCTTCCCCGCCAGAGACGCTGTCTCTGGACTCTGCCAAAGGGTTGCAAACCCTTTGGAATCCCGGCTCCCGGCTCTGGATAATAAATAAGACCCGGTACAATCTCCGGGTCTTGTTAATAATATCGGATTTATTACGGGGGCTGCGCCCCCTGCGATGACGGTAACTTGCACTAAAAGCGCCGTGCGATAAAAGTAACGTGACACTGATTCACCGTTGCTAAAAAAGTAACTTGAACCAAAATCGAATTACAGAAAAAGTG
>CAMNFW010000280.1 GCA_946537565.1 uncultured Ruminococcus sp.
TCAGCGTTAAAAATCTTCTGCACAGATTTTTTAGCTGAAAATGATGTATCTGTTTGTAAGGGGACAGATCGGGGGAACAGCCATATTTCATAGGCAGAGGTATGGCTGTATCTCAGCACTCTCAGAAAAACAAAAGGAGTTTATTATTATGAATATCAAGAAAACATGTGCTGCGATTATGGCGGCAGCACTGCTGTGTGTTCCGCTGGATACGCATATCAGCACAGATACAGTCAGTCTCAGATCAACCTCAGCTGCTGACATTTCTGAAATTCCGGCTGAATACAAAACCGCTTGTGACTGGGTATGGACGAACCGTATCGAGACAGAAAAATCAATGGAAGCCTGGTCAACTATATATGACCAGATAATTGCCGGAAACGGAACGCTGCAATATATTCTTATCTGGCAGTCCTATGAAAAAATCACACTTGAACAGCGTCAGAAGCTTCCTCAGATGCTTGAAGAGGCGATAAATATGTGGACTGACAATCTTGTAGGCTATGATGACTGGCCTTTTGAGCATGTTAAAGTCAAGGTGATGGGATATGCTGTGCTTGATGAGAGCTGCATAGAAGACCGTCAGCCGGACGAAATCATATACACGGAAACTGCGAATTCATGGCTGAGAGATGACATGATATCCTCTAACATGGGAAATTCCAGCGTACCAGCAATACAGCCGGCTGAACCGACAGATATCTCACGTTACGTTCATTGGGCAGATAAAAACTGGAGCTACAACGGCAGCTATGATAACCGTTATGATATGTATCTCCACGGAATTACAGGTATGATAGATATGGGCGGTTACGGCTATCACTACGGACAGATACTCTCAGACAACTCAATTCTTGGATTGATAAACGGCACCACTGGTACGCATATTCTCCTGCATGAAATTGGACATGGATTTGGCTTCCCTGATTATTACGGCGGAGAAGGGGAGTCTGACGGATTTCCGCCCGGCGGTTTTCCCGGCGGAGAAAACTCCATAATGATGGCAGGTTCATGCAGTTATATCAACAATTTTGACAAGTGGTTCCTGAAATACTCCTGGAGCAAAATAAAGAACGAAACCGGCAGATTTGATCTCAGCGCCTTGCAGCCTGTATCCACAACGACCGAAACTACAACTGTGACCACCACAGCTTCAACTACAACCACTACAGTTACTGAAACTACTACAACCACCACGCAGCCGGGTGAAAATATATCAACAGCTGAGTTTACTGACACGATCGAGAATATATATTTAAGCGATAACAGCGGAAGAGTGAGCTTTTCACAGAATGGATCCTATAGCTTTATTGGTTCTGAATATTATCACAACGATGACAGCATGAATCTTTCCTACTATGAAGCTGGAGACAGAATATCCATAAGGTTCACATATAACACCGACAGCGGACAGATCATCAGTATAGAGCGGCTTGATCTTGAACACAATTCACACAGGGTCAGAGGCGATGTAAATGCAGACGGAAAGTTTGATATATCAGATCTTGTTGCACTCAGCGGCTGGCTTATAAAAAATCCAGAAGCACAGTTCAATGACAGCGAAGCTGGAGATCTTCGTGAGGACGGAAGAATTGATATATACGATATCATAGTCATGAGACAGATGCTCACTCAGCAGAGCTGACAGGAGGTAAAAATATGAATATTAAGAAAATTGGTGCGGCTGTACTTTCAGCTGCAATGGTTATCTCAGCCATGAACTTCAGACCGGCTGAAAGAGTATATCCTTCAGTCAACACCAGTGCTTCGGATATTTCTGAGCTTCCAGCAGATTTTAAATATGCTGCTGACTGGATATGGACAAATCGAATTGAACGGGAGCAGTCAACAGTAAGGCGTAACACTATATTTGACCAGATCGTTGCAGGCAAGGGCACGATCAATTATGTGGTAAAATGGCAGTCATACAATACGGTAACTTATGAGCAGCGTCAGCAGTTTGAGAAGATGCTGTCTGATTGTATAAATGCCTGGAACGACTGGCTTGCAGGCTATGAAAACTGGCCGTATGAGCATATAGATGTAAAGGTAGTAGGTTGGGCGGTAATTGATAGAAACTGTCTTCTTGACCTTCACGATGACGAGATAGTTTACACAGATACGAAATATTATGATGCCCAGTATGACACTACCAATGGCAGGGATACGATCCCGGATAAAGAGCCGTATGCACCTTCAGAGCTTTCACGCTTTGATCATTTTGCCGAGACAGGCTATCAGTATCCCGGCGGCCTTGACAAGCGATTTGATATGTATATGTGGGCGACACAGGGATTTCCGGACATTGGCGGCTGCGGCGGCGACTGGGGACAAAGACTATCTGATACAGCATATTTTGGAATGATACAGAATGGAAGTCTGCACGTTCTTGAACATGAGATAGGACATGGATTTGGACTTACTGATTTTTACGGCGGAGAAGGGGAGTCTGACGGTTTTCCGCCCGGAGGTTTTCCCGGTGGTGAAAACTCCATAATGATGGCAGGTTCAGCTGCAAAGATAACCACATTCGACGGCTGGATGCTACGTTATGTATGGACGAAAATAAAGGACGATGCCGGAAGATTTGACCTTGTAAATGCTCAGCCTGAAACTACCACTACAACAACATCAACTACCACTGAAACTGTAACCGAAACTACAACAACCACCGCTCAGCCCGTTGAAAATATATCAACAGCCGAGTTTACCGACACGATCGAGAATATATATTTAAGCGATAACGGCGGAAGAGTGAGCTTTTCACAGAATGGAGCCTACAGCTTTACTGGTTCAGAATACTACCACAACGATGACAGCATGAACCTCTCATATTATGAAACCGGGGACAGAATATCCATAAAGTTCACATATAACACCGACAGCGGACAGATCATCAGTATTGAACGGCTTGATCTTGAACACAATTCACACAGGGTCAGAGGCGATGTAAATGCAGACG
>CAMNFW010000281.1 GCA_946537565.1 uncultured Ruminococcus sp.
TCAAGAGACTCAATAAGTCCAATGAGAGACTTGTTATCCCGGAGCTTCCCGAAGAACTGGGTATGCAGTGCCTTATGGAGCTGCTTAAGATCGAAAAGGACTGGGTTCCTTCCAAAGACGGCGAATCACTCTATATCAGACCATTTATTATCGCTGTTGATCCTTTCCTCGGTGTTAAGCCAGGCTCTCAGTACTATTTCATGATCATCCTTTCACCCTCCGGTGCTTACTATGAGAGCGGTCTTGATCCTGTTAATATCTACGTTGAAAGCAAATATGTCCGTGCAGTAAGAGGCGGTATGGGATTTGCCAAGACCGGCGGTAACTACGCTGCTTCACTTATAGGTCAGGACGAAGCTCATAAGCAGAATTATTCTCAGGTCCTCTGGCTTGACGGTGTTGAGCAGAAGTACATTGAAGAAGTCGGCGCTATGAATATCTTCTTCGTTATCGACGGAAAAGTCGTTACTCCTATGCTCCAGGGCAGCATTCTCCCCGGTATCACAAGAAAATCTGCTATCGAAGTCTGCAAGTCCAAGGGTCTTGAGGTTGAGGAAAGAAGAATTGATATCCAGGAGATCGCTGATGCCTATGACAACGGCAAGCTGGACGAAGTATTCGGTACCGGTACCGCTGCTGTTATCTCTCCTGTCGGACACCTGAAATGGGGCGACAAGGTCATGGAGATAAATGGAAATAAGATTGGCAAGATTTCTCAGATGCTCTATGATACAATGACTGGTATCCAGTGGGGCAAGATCGAAGATACTTTCGGCTGGATAGTTCCTGTTGAATAATCTATGAATAAAAATACAAGTCCTCTCGTTTTCGCCGTGGTCTCTATGATCATCGGAGGAGCGGGAGGCTTCTTCTTAAGTAAATATCTTGCGGAAAATGGTATTCCATTCCGGTTTATTCTTTATTTTCTGCTGTGCTTTGCTGTTCTGCACTTTCCAGCAATTGTCATTCATGAGTTCGGTCACATGATAATGGGTATGATCACCGGATACAAATTTCTTTCCTTCCGGGTCGGTTCATTGGTAATCGCCAATGAAAACGGCAGGCTTATGCTTAAAAAGTACACCGTTCCTGGCACCGGCGGACAGTGTCTGCTTATTCCACCTGAAACCAATACACCTGAAAAGCTACCGTTTCTTCTGTATCATCTGGGCGGAGTGCTGTTAAACCTCATATTTGCAGCAGCCTCTGCTATGCCATGCTTACATGATATTGGCTTGGGACTAAAAATACCTCTGGCTGCCTTCGCTCTCCAAAACAGCCTGAAATTTCTGCTGAATATTCTGCCCTTCAGCTATCCGGTCTCCACCGACGGCCGCAATGCCCTGATCCTGCAAAAATCAAAATTTGACAGAAAAGCTTTGTATATTCAGCTGCGTTACACAGGTCTGCTTGCTCAGGGTCTGACTCCCTCGCAAACCGCTTCTATGCTGCCTGACATCGGTGAACCTGACAAAAACAGCTCATTCGGTTACATTCTAAATATGATAAAATTATATCAGCTGCTGGACAACTTCCGCTTCTCAGAAGCTGAAACGATCTGCTCCCAATTGCTCAATGATCCCCATATCCAACAGATCTATCTCAGAAACATCAAATGTGAACTTCTCTTTTGCAAAATTGTCTGCGGCTGTGAAAAAACTGAGATACAGCAGCTTTACAATGACCTCAAAGACTATATCCTCAGCTCAGAGAAATACAGCATATCCATAAAAAGACTGCTCTTTGCCTATCACTGTATTTTCAGGAATGATATTTCTAAAGCCGAGGTGTATTTCAAATCTGCGGAAAATATGAAGGATTCCTGCCCCTATTCCGGCGAGTATCACTCCGAAATGAACATTATCAGTCATCTTTTTAATAAAAATTATAATAATATTGCAAAATAATCGTTATAACAATTCTTAAACAAAAAATATCCACAATTCCAAAAAAATACTTGCATTTTATAAAATTTTATGTTATAATATTTTAAAGTATTTGTACTTATACAATATTTATCAATAATTTTATTTTAAAGGGGAGGTCAATATGCACAATAAGAACAACTTAACAAAAAGACTGGCTGCTGCTATGGCTGCCGCTGTGCTGGCATCTGCTTCGCTCAGCACTGCTATGCCGTCAATTTTTGCAGCCGGCGGTGACAGCACTTCCCAAAGTGTCACCTCACCGTCACTAAGCATGAGTCTTCTTGCCGGCGGCTCTGAGATAGGTATGCTCTTCTATGTGAATGTTCCGGGAAGTATCAGCGACTATACCATTACCCTTGACGGTGAAGAGGCTCAGGTCAAGGAATCTGCCAACGGAAACTATATCGAAGCTGCTGAAAATGCCATGTACATGATGAGAAAGCATTCTATTGTCATTAAACAAGGCGGTGATGAGGTACTGTCAAAATCAATCTCTGTCTGCGACTACCTCAATGAGATCGTCAGCGGCAGCTCGGATATGGAAGACTTCAAACCACTTGCCAAAGCTCTGTTAATGTATGGCGGTGCCGCTCAGGAATATTTCGGTGTCAATGCAGACGGCTCTCCCAGCGATGGTATTACCGGTGCTGACTACAGCAGCGTCACCATTGATACACCTGCCTTCGACAAGACAAATCTTAACTCCGCCCTTGAAAAATCTCCTGTTTCTTACTACGGTATGAACCTTTCTCTCAAAAGCAAAGTCATCCTCACTCTCTTCTTTGAGCTGAATAATGATGCTGAAATGTCTGTGGCTAAA
The DNA here is from genome assembly GCA_946537565.1 of uncultured Ruminococcus sp. Classification (GTDB taxonomy): domain Bacteria; phylum Bacillota; class Clostridia; order Oscillospirales; family Ruminococcaceae; genus Ruminococcus. The sequence goes on from CAMNFW010000281.1 coordinate 2,749, forward strand.
AGCTTTCTCAGTGATTTCACTCTCGGCGGCTCCGCTGTCGATGTCAAAGAAAACGGCACAAAATTCCTCCAGGTAAGTATTGAGATTCCGGCTTCTAAGCTTGATGAGATCTACACCTTTACTAACGGCACTGTTTCAGCTGATTTTTGTGCTGAACAATATCTTGCTGCCGCTGTGAAAGATACCGACTCT
>CAMNFW010000282.1 GCA_946537565.1 uncultured Ruminococcus sp.
TAGCCAGGTCATAATCGGGGTGAGGTTTTTTTCCAACACCGATTTTTATTCTTGGGAAATCCTCACTGCCGGTGAGATCGACGATGCTTCTGACACCGTTGTGACCGCCGTGGCTGCCTTTTCTGCGGATCCTGAGCTTACCTGGATCGAGGGAAATATCGTCATAGATGACGATAAGGTTAGTGGTTGGGATCTTATAGAATTCAAGAGCCTGAACAATGGCTTCGCCGCTGTTGTTCATATAAGTTGTAGGCTTGAGGAGCAGGCAGCGTTTACCTTCGATAGTGACCTCAGCGGTTTTGCCTTTGAATCTGAGCCTGTCGATTTTTTCGCCCAGCTGATCGGCGAGCAAATCAATTGTGAAGAAACCGGCATTATGTCTTGAACCATCATACTCCATACCGGGATTGCCGAGACCGGCTATTACATATTCTATTTTACCTCTTGCGGAGGGCGAATTTGAGCCAATTCTGTCGAACACATCAAAAATACTCATTGTCTTTTTCCTTTCTTGTGTCGGAACACCTTTTGAAAAAAGGTTATTTCCAAAGCCGCTGCCCATGACAATTCGGGTGATCAGTCATAGGGGAGTTATAGGTTTGAATAAAAAACGATAAACAATCAAGAAAAAAGACTGCCGGAGCAGTCTTTAGTCTGTTGATAATAACGGCTATAACCGCAAATTCTGAATTATAGTGGTTTTAGCCTTTAAGAGCGACTCTTCTGATCTTGCCGCTGATAGTCTTAGGAAGCTCGTCACGGAATTCAACGATTCTTGGGTACTTGTAAGGAGCGGTATGTTTCTTTACATAATCCTGAATTTCCTTTTTCAGTTCATCAGTACCCTCTTTACCCTTGACCAGAACGATAGAAGCCTTAACGACCTGACCTCTGATCGGGTCTGGAGCAGCACTTACACCGCATTCAAGAACATATGGCAGCTCCATGATAACGCTTTCGATCTCAAAGGGTCCGATACGATATCCTGAAGATTTGATAACATCATCAACACGTCCAACGTACCAATAGTAGCCGTCCTCGTCTTTCCAGGCGGTGTCGCCGGTATGATAAACACCATCATGCCATGCTTCTTTAGTTTTTTCCTCATCGTTGTAATAACCGAGGAAGAGACCGCAGGGGGTATTCTTATCGGTTCTGATAACGATCTCACCGGTCTCACCGGTCTTGCAGGGATTGCCGTCCGGGTCAACGATATCAATATCATAAAGAGCGCTGGGCTTGCCCATTGAGCCGGGGTGAGCGGTCATACCGACGAAGTTACCGATAGCAAGGGTAGTCTCAGTCTGACCGAAGCCTTCCATAAGCTTAACGCCGGTAGCATTAAGGAACTGATTGTAAACCTCCGGGTTAAGAGCTTCACCTGCAACAGTAGCATACTTTATAGAGCTGAGGTCATATTTAGACAGATCCTCTTTGATAAAGAAGCGGTACATTGTAGGCGGAGCGCAGAAGGTAGTGATATTATATTTAGCAAAAAGCGGAAGGATCTTGTGAGCGTCAAAGCGGTCGAAATCATAAACGAAAACGCAGGTCTCGCTGAGCCACTGACCGTAGAGCTTACCCCAGAGAGCCTTGCCCCAGCCGGTATCAGAGATAGTGAAGTGGATGCCGTTAGGGTCAACATTGTGCCAGTATCTTGCGGTAATGAAGTGACCGAGAGCGTACTTATGGCAGTGCATAGCGATTTTCGGGTAGCCTGTGGTACCGGAGGTGAAGAACATAAGGTTGGGGTCACTTCCGCAGGAGATCTCTTCGGGGTTAGTAGGTCTGTTGAATACATCGCTGCATTTTTCCATACCCTCAGTGAAATCTTCCCAGCCTTCTCTTGTGCCGTGAACAATCATGCGGAGGATATCCATTCCGGATTCTTCTATAGCGAGATCGACCTGATGAGCGACATCGCCGTCACCGGTGCAGACGATAGCCTTTACACCGGCAGCCTTGAAGCGGTAAGTAAAGTCATGCTGAACCAGCTGATTAGTAGCCGGGATAACGATAGCGCCCAGCTTATGGAGAGCGATAATAGAGAACCAGAACTGATAATGTCTCTTAAGCACCAGCATGACCTTATCGCCTTTTTTGATGCCCATAGACTTGAAGTAATTGGCAGTCATGTTGGAATATTTTTTCATATCAGCGAAGGAGAATTTCTTTTCTTCCATCTCATTTGAGAGATATATAAGAGCAGTTTTATCGGGACATTTTGCAGCAAGAGCGTCCACGACATCGAAGCCGAAGTTAAAGGTCTCCTGATTTTTGAAGCTGATAGCAGTGAGGGCACCGTCGGAATCTGTTTCGACCTCAACGAATTTATCTGCAACGGGGTCTTTGATCTTAGCCAGGTCGAAGTTAGTAACACCGGGGAGAATAACGGGTTCCAGGTGGTTGATAGCGTGCTGGGGCTGATTAACGCCGCATACGATGGCATAGAATTTACATTCCTTGCCGCCCACAGCCCATTCATCGTGTGGTTCGGAGCTGTCGTAGTAGATAGAATCGCCCTCATTGAGTATCTCGACGTTATCGCCTACACGAACCTTAAGCTGACCGCTGATAACGATATCCATTTCCTGACCCTCATGGGTATGGGGGTGGGGGACACGGAATTCCTCATCAACATATGGGATAGTAACGAGGAAGGGCTCCGCTATCTTGTTGCGGAATTTAGGTGCGAGGCGGAAATAGCTCAGACCCTTTCTTCTTGCGATAGGCAGGCCCTCACCTTTTCTGGTGATATCGAAGCTGCCGAGACGGGTAGATTCACCCTCCATAAGGTCAGTAATCTCGATGCCGGTCTCGTTAGCGAACTTGTAGATAAAAGTGAAGCTGAAATCCTTAGCACCGCCCTCATAAGCGAGGTACTCATAAACGGAAACACCGGTTTTTTCAGCC
>CAMNFW010000283.1 GCA_946537565.1 uncultured Ruminococcus sp.
TGGATGCTGTTGATGAGTATATCCCCAGCCCTGAGAGAGACGATGCTAAGCCTTTTCTTATGCCTATCGAGGACACTATGACTATCTCTGGCCGTGGTACTGTTGTAACCGGTAGAGTTGAAAGAGGAAAGCTGAACGTTAACGAGCCTGTTGAGATCGTTGGACTTTCTGATGAGAAGCTGAACACTGTTGTTACAGGTCTCGAAATGTTCAGAAAGACTCTTGACTTCTGTGAGGCTGGTGATAACGTTGGCGCTCTGCTCCGTGGTATCACAAGACAGCAGGTTGAGCGTGGACAGGTTCTCTGCAAGCCCGGCTCAATTCACCCACATACAAAGTTTTCTGGTCAGGTTTACGTTCTTAAGAAGGAAGAGGGCGGTCGTCATACTCCTTTCTTCAACAACTACAGACCTCAGTTCTATTTCAGAACAACTGACGTTACTGGCGTTGTTACACTTCCTGCTGATAAGGAAATGTGTATGCCTGGTGATAACGTAACTATGGACGTTGAGCTTATCACTCCTATCGCTATTGAAGAGGGACTTCGTTTCGCTATCCGTGAGGGCGGCAGAACTGTTGGTTCCGGCGTTGTTACTAAGATCAACGAATAATCAATAACTGATATCTGAATTACCGTACCTTCGGGTGCGGTAATTTTTTTTGAATTTCTATAGTCATTTTTTCACAAAATACTATAGACAAACCTCTGCAAATATGTTATAATTATATCGTAGAAATCCCTTTGCTTATATTATTCCAGGGATAACGAGAGAGTGCCCCATAAAGGCTTTCCCTCATATTAGATTCGGAGGCGATATAATGAAAATTACTTTTATTGGCGCAAATCATGAGGTTACAGGAAGCTGTACTTATATAGAAGCCTGCGGAAAAAAATTCCTCGTGGACTTCGGTATGGAACAGGGCGAGGATATTTATGAAAACGCTCAGATTCCCGTTGCTCCAGGTGATATAGACTTTGTTCTGCTTACTCATGCTCATATAGACCACTCTGGTCTGCTGCCGCTGCTATATGCCGGCGGTTTCTGCGGCGAGATCCATACCACTAAAGCTACCTCTAATCTCTGCGATATCATGCTTCGTGACAGCGCCCATATCCAGGAGTTTGAAGCCGAATGGCGCAGCAGAAAAGCTAAAAGACGTGGTGAGGCAGACTATGAACCTCTCTATACTATGGACGATGCGCTGGGTGCTATTGAGCTTTTTGTTCAGCATGACTATGAGGTGCCCTTTGAGGTTTCTGAGGGTATCAATGTCTTCTTCCGTGATGCCGGTCATCTCCTCGGCTCTTCAAGTATTATAATCACCCTGACCGAAAACGGCGAGACCAGAAAAATAGTATTCTCCGGCGATATAGGCAATACCAATCAGCCCCTTATCCGTGACCCCCAGTATATTACCGATGCCGATTATGTGGTCATGGAGTCTACCTACGGCAACCGTGTGCATAACCGCCCACTTAACTATACTCAGGCACTCGCTAATGTCCTTCAGACTACCTTCGACCGTGGCGGCAGCGTTATTATCCCCTCTTTCGCTGTTGGCAGAACTCAGGAAATGCTCTATTTCATCCGCCAGATCAAAGACGGAAATATGATCTCCGGTCATGAAAATTTCCCCGTTTATGTTGACAGTCCCCTGGCTAATGAAGCCACCGATATTTTTATCATCAACCGTGAGAGCTGCTACGACGAAGAGGCGCTGTCCTACGTCCGCCGTGGTATTAACCCTCTTAACTTTGAAGGTCTCATCAGAACCGTCACCAGCAACGATTCTATCGCTATAAACAACGATTCAAGACCTAAGGTAATTATCTCTGCCAGCGGTATGTGTGAAGCGGGCCGTATCAAGCATCATCTTAAACATAACCTCTGGAAGCCCGAAAATACTATCCTCTTCGTTGGCTATCAGGCTGCTAATACTCTCGGCAGAAGTCTCGTTGAGGGTGCTAAAAAGGTAAAGCTTTTCGGTGAAACTATCAGAGTCGCAGCCGAGATAAAACAGCTGCCAGGTGTGTCCGGTCACGCTGATATGAACGGTCTCATGGAATGGGCTAAGTCTATTAACGGCGTTAAAAAATTTTTTATCAATCACGGCGAAGCTTCCTCCTCTGAAAGCTTTGCCCAGAAGCTCCGTGACGAGCTTGGAGCTGACAGCTACGTTCCATACAGCGGCGCTGAATTCGATATGATAACCGGTCAGGTCACCATCGATGCTCAGCCTAAATTCATCGCTAAGAAGCAGAATACCGCCAATTATAACGTTTACTACAACGATCTTATGGCTGCCGGTGATCGTTTGTCCGCCCTTATCAAAAGCTTTGAGGGTCATGCAAATGCTGATATCCGTAAGTTTACTCAGGCGATCAATATACTGTGCGATGAAATGAATTAATATGACTTTAAATTAAAATAAATATCTAAGAAAAGTAATGCCCCGAAACATTTTCATTATGCTTCGGGGTATTTACCTATTCATTATTAAGTTGCCTCCTTAAGTCAAACAACACATTTTATTAAAAGTTCACGCCGCAACTGTCATTCACAGAAAATACCACTGAACAGCTAAAAATGTGCAATATCAGAAGCTCAGCTCCATGATATTGATACTGCGTCAAAAAAATTAATATAATTAAAAATGACAGCATTAAACCAAAATGATGCCATTATTATAATATGAATACGAGCAATTGTCAATATGTTCTATATACTTGAAATTTCAACAGAAATACTTCGTTTTTTTACACTATACTCACCTGTTCCAGCCTGCTGATTCAGCGGAACATAACAAAAAAGCTGCTATCAAAAGACAGCAGCTTTAAAACAATGCCGGCGCTAAACATCTTTTCCAGGCCGTCACCAGCCAAGTATCCAGTTCGC
>CAMNFW010000284.1 GCA_946537565.1 uncultured Ruminococcus sp.
CGATCACTCGCTTATTACAAATATCAAAAGAGATTATTTCCTCGCCGGCGGTGTTACCCCCGATAATGCAGGAGATATCATAAATAAGCTTGCGCCGTTTGCTCTCGATGCAAGCTCTTCCCTTGAAACCGGCGGTTTTAAGGACTTCGACAAAATGCAGGCTCTTATCAGAGCCGTAAGATAACTACGAAAGGAATTTTTATTATGTCAGAATCAAAAGGAAGATTCGGCATTCACGGCGGTCAGTATATCCCCGAAACGCTTATGAATGCTGTTATCGAACTGGAAAATGCGTATAATCACTATAAGGACGACCCGGATTTTAACCGTGAGCTGACTGCTCTCCTCAATGATTATGCCGGAAGACCTTCTCTTCTTTATTATGCCGAAAAGCTTACCCGTGAGCTGGGCGGCGCTAAAATCTATCTTAAACGTGAAGACCTTAATAATACCGGCTCTCATAAGATCAACAACGTTCTCGGTCAGGCTCTTCTTGCTAAAAAAATGGGTAAAACCAGACTTATAGCTGAAACCGGTGCCGGTCAGCATGGTGTTGCTACTGCTACTGCTGCTGCTCTCATGGATATGGAATGTGTCGTTTTCATGGGCGAGGAGGATACTAAACGCCAGGCTCTTAATGTCTACAGAATGAGACTTCTCGGCGCTGAGGTAATTCCCGTTAAAACAGGTACTGCTACTCTTAAGGATGCTGTTTCTGAGGCTATGAGAGAGTGGACTGCCCGTATTGATGATACCCATTATTGTCTTGGCTCTGTTATGGGTCCTCACCCTTTCCCCACTATCGTCCGTGATTTTCAGGCTGTTATCTCCCGTGAATCCCGTGCCCAGATCCTTGAATTGGAGGGAAGATTACCTGATGCTGTGATCGCTTGCGTCGGCGGCGGTTCTAACGCTATCGGTAGCTTCTACCACTATATCCCCGATCAGAATGTTAAGCTCATCGGCTGTGAAGCCGCCGGAAGAGGTGTTGATACCTTTGAAACCGCTGCTACCGTCAATACCGGCAGACTCGGTATCTTCCACGGTATGAAGTCATACTTCTGTCAGGACGAATATGGTCAGATCGCCCCCGTCTACTCTATCTCCGCTGGTCTGGATTATCCCGGTGTCGGCCCTGAACACGCTTACCTCAACGATATCCACCGTGCTGAATATGTTCCCGTGACCGATGACGAGGCTGTTAACGCTTTTGAATTTCTTTCTCGTACTGAGGGTATTATCCCGGCTATTGAGTCTGCTCATGCCGTCGCTTATGCTATGAAGCTCGCCCCTGCTATGGATAAGGACAAGATCATTATTATCACTATTTCCGGAAGAGGCGACAAGGACTGCGCCGCTATTGCACGTTACAGAGGAGAAGATATCTATGAGTAATTTAAGATCAGCTTTCGCTAACGGCAAAGCTTTTATCCCCTTTATCACCTGCGGTGACCCTGACCTCGATACTACCGCTGAGATCGTTAAGGCTTGCGCTCAGAACGGTGCCGACTTAATCGAACTCGGTATCCCATTCTCAGATCCCACTGCCGAAGGTCCTGTTATCCAGGGCGCTAATATCCGTGCCCTCGCCGGCGGTGTTACTACAGATAAAATTTTCGATTTCGTCGCTAAGATCCGCCGTGATATTTCTACCCCACTTGTTTTTATGACTTATGCTAATGTCGTTTTCTCCTACGATGCTGAAAGATTTATGGCAAGATGCTGTGAAACAGGTGTCGGCGGTATTATCCTCCCTGACCTGCCTTATGAGGAGAAAAACGAATTCTCCGCTGTTGCTAAACAGTACGGAATTGATATCATCTCCCTTATCGCTCCTACCAGCGATAGCAGAACCGCTATGATCGCTAAAGATGCTGAGGGCTTCATTTATATAGTCTCCAGCCTCGGTGTCACCGGCGAGAGAAACGCTATTACTACCAATATCAGCGATATCGTCAAAATTATCCGTGAAAATACTAACGTTCCATGTGCGGTTGGCTTCGGTATCTCTAAACCCGATCAGGCTAAAAAAATGGCTGCACTCTCTGACGGTGCTATCGTTGGATCGGCTATTATCAGAATTATCGAAAAATACGGAAAAGATGCTGCTCCCTATGTCGGTGAGTATGTCAAAGAAATGAAAAAGGCTGTAATCTCCTGTGATTAATTTTTTCGCCCGGAAACGATAGTATTCTTTCGTCTCCGGGCGTTTCTTATTCTATGCCGATTCTCTTAATGTGTTATCTTCTCTTTCCGCAGTCTTTGTCAAATGACGGATTGCAGGCATAAAAATTCTTTGCATTCAGATTATCCTGTGCTATTCGCAGCGCTTCACCAAATCTCTGGTAGTGTACGATCTCCCGCTGCCTTAAAAATCGTATCGGATCCCTTACATCAGGATCATCTGCAAGCCTCAGTATATTGTCATAGGTGGTTCTCGCTTTCTGCTCAGCTGCCATGTTTTCATGAAGGTCTGTTATTATATCTCCCTTTGACTGAAAATATGCTGCAGTGAATGGCTCACCTGTTGCTGCTGCCGGATATATTCCCGTTGTATGATCTACAAAATATTCCGAGAATCCTCCCTCTTTTATCTGATCTATCGTCAGATCTTTAGTCAGCTGATAGAGTATCGCTGAGATCATTTCAACGTGTGCAAGCTCTTCAGTTCCAATGTCTGTCAGCAGTCCCTTTACTTCTGCATACGGCATTGCATAACGCTGATTAAGATAACGGAGAGATGCTGCAAGCTCTCCGTCCGGTCCGCCAAGCTGTGATATGATAAACTTTGCAAGTCTTGGATTGGGATTCTTTATATTTACAGGATACTGTAATTTTTTCTCATAAACCCACATTTTCAGCTCCTTTCCCACGGCCAGGGATCAT
>CAMNFW010000285.1 GCA_946537565.1 uncultured Ruminococcus sp.
CAAGCAGTTGCTCAGAACGGCATAACCGCTGAATTTATGTATCTCGCAGACGGTATCGTCCACGGTTTACTTTTTTCGTGTTTTGCCCATTTTCATTCACCCTGTTAGCTGTAATCAAACATTTCGATCTTGTTGAGCATGATGGTAAGAACCGGGACACAAGCCTTAGCATCGAAGTTGTAGTTTACCCTCGGCAAGCTGATTTTCATAGAGTTCGACATAGAAAGACCTCCTTGACATAGTTCATCTGAAATAAAAAAAGCTCCTCATCGACCTGCTTGCATACAGGCTCAGTGAGAAGCGATGTGCAATATTCAATTTTTAGGCATAAAAATAGCGGACAGCGCTTCTGTTATGAAACACCCTCTGCAATTGTACATTATTCAGTTTGCTTTGTCAACAGGCTTCCTAACGTTTGATTTACGTTTTCTACCAACTTTCTACCAACCTTGACGTGTGATTTCTACCAGAAAAAGTGCCGTAAATCAGGCATTAAATGAGCTGAACTGCAACAGAATGAAACAGATTGCAAAATCTCAAAATATTTTTGAAAAAAATCAAAAAAACTCTTTACAAGTCAGAATTTTTGTGGTATAATATATTCACCGTGTACTTGGAACAGGGCTTGTCCTCATTATCACCCTCTTCTATGTATATGGAATATTATTTTTTAAAGAGGTGCTTTCAATGTTACTGAAAGAAGAAAAAACAGCTATCATCGAGGCTAACAAGACCAGCGAGAATGACACCGGTTCCCCTGAGGTTCAGATCGCTATCCTGACTAAGAGGATCAACGACCTGACTGCTCACCTTAAGAGCCATAAGAATGATCATCACTCCAGAAGAGGTCTTCTTAAGATGGTTGGTCACAGACGTAACCTTCTTGCTTATCTCAAGAAGAAGGACATCAACAGATACCGTGCTATCGTTGAGAAGCTCGGTCTCCGTAAGTAATCATACGTCAGATAAGGCAGACCGGTTCTCCGTTCTGCCTTTAAGTCTATCTGTCAGGGAAGAACTGTCAGAAGTCAGAGGTAAGCGATCAGCACATCTGACCTTTTACCTCTAACTTCTCAGCTCTTCTCCCTGATATCTTTATAATATCAATTGGAGGATTAATAATGTTTGAAAATTACAGAACTTTCGAGACTACCTATGCCGGCAGACCTCTCATCGTAGAGACTGGTAAGACCTGCGGTCTTTCTAATGGTTCATGCTGGGTTAGATACGGCGAGACCGTTGTTATGGCTAATGTTACTGCCAGCGCTAAACCAAGAGAAGGCGTTGACTTCTTCCCTCTCTCCGTTGACTACGAAGAGAGACTTTACTCTGTAGGCAAGATCCCAGGCTCCTTTACTAAAAGAGAAGGCAAGCCCAGTGAAAAGGCTATCCTCACTTCAAGATGCGTCGACAGACCTATCCGTCCCCTCTTCCCGAAGGATATGAGAAATGATGTTTCTGTCGTTATGACCGTTCTTGCTGTAGAGCCTGATAATTCCCCTGAGATCACCGGTATGATCGCTACTTCTATCGCTATTTCAATTTCCGATATCCCGTGGAACGGACCTATCGCTGGTATCAATGTCGGTCTCGTTAACGGTGAGATCGTACTCAATCCTACTCTCGAACAGAGAGCTAAAACTGATCTGGTCCTTACTGTTGCCGGTACTGCTGAAAAAATCGTTATGATCGAGGCTGGCGCTAATGAAGTTCCTGAGGATACAATGCTTGATGCTATCCTTAAGGGTCACGAGGAAATCAAGAAAATGGTCGCTTTTATTAACGATATCCGTGAGCAGATAGGCAAGCCTAAGTTCGCTTTCGAGTCTCAGGAAGTTGACCACGATATGTTTGACGCTATCGAAGCTTTTGCTTCTGACAGAGTAAAGGTTGCTCTCGATACCAATGACAAGAACGTTCGTGATGAAAGACTCGCTCCTATCATTGACGATATTCACGCTAAATTCGATGAGGAATATCCCGAAAAAATCGCTATGATCGACGAGTGTATCTATAAGCTCCAGAAGAAGATCGTTCGTGCTTGGCTCTATGAAGGCAAGCGTGTTGACGGAAGAGGTATTGATGAGATTCGTCCTCTGGCTGCTGAAGCTGGTCTTCTCCCCCGTGTTCATGGTTCAGGTCTCTTCACAAGAGGTCAGACTCAGGTCCTCACTATCTGCACCCTCGGTCCTGTAAGCGATGCTCAGAGAATCGACGGTCTCGATGAAGAGGATACTAAGAGATATATGCACCAGTATAACTTCCCAAGCTACTCAGTCGGCGAAACTAAACCCAGCAGAGGTCCCGGTCGTCGTGAGATCGGTCACGGCGCTCTCGCAGAAAGAGCTCTTGCTCCTGTTATACCGTCAGTTGAGGAATTTCCTTATGCTCTCAGACTTGTATCTGAGGTTCTCTCCTCAAATGGTTCAACTTCACAAGGCTCGATCTGCGGCTCTACTCTCGCTCTTATGGATGCCGGCGTTCCGATCAAGGCTCCTGTTGCCGGTATTTCCTGCGGTCTTATCACTCTTCCTGACAGCGATGATTTCATGACTATGGTCGATATCCAGGGTCTTGAAGACTTCTTCGGCGATATGGATTTCAAGGTTGGCGGTACTCATAAGGGTATCACTGCTATTCAGGTAGATATCAAGGTTGACGGTCTTACCCCTGCTATCATTAAGGAAGCTTTTGAAAAGACCAGAAAAGCCCGTATCTATATCCTTGACGAGATCATACTTAAGGCTATCCCCGCTCCAAGAGAGTCAGTAAGCAAATATGCTCCTAAAATGCTCCAGACTAAGGTACCTGTTGATAAGATCCGTGAGGTCATCGGTCAGGGCGGTAAGGTTATCCAGAAGATCTCCGCTGA
>CAMNFW010000286.1 GCA_946537565.1 uncultured Ruminococcus sp.
ACCGCCGCCGAAGTAGATATAAGGTCTTTTGGCGGAAGCGATCATTTCGGCAGCTTTTCTGAGTTTGCCTTCTGAGGCGAAGCTGAGGGGATAAGGTCTTACGGGGTCTGGCTTAGGCTCGAAATCCCAGATACCGGTCTGAACGTCCTTTGGGATATCCACCAGCACAGGACCGGGTCTGCCGGACTTAGCTATTTTAAAGGCAGTACGGAGAGTGTCAGCCAGCTCACGGATATCCTTGACGATGAAGTTATGCTTAGTAACGGGCATAGTGATACCGACGATATCCACCTCCTGGAAGCTGTCTCTGCCGATGAGGCTGCACGGAACATTTCCGGTGATAGCGACCATGGGGACGGAATCGAGGTAAGCGGTAGCGATGCCGGTGACGAGGTTAGTAGCGCCGGGACCGGAAGTAGCGATAACAACGCCGGTCTTGCCGGTAGCACGGGCATAGCCGTCAGCAGCGTGAGCAGCGCCCTGTTCGTGGGCAGTGAGAATATGCTTTATCCTGTCACGGCTCAGGTACAGCTCGTCGAAGAGGTTGATGACCTGACCGCCGGGGTAGCCGAAAATGGTATCAACACCCTGTTCTATCAAAGTTTCAACAACTATTTTAGCGCCTGAAATTTTCATGATAGTAGATTCCTTTTCACTTTAGAGTAATTATATTAACTGTCTGCACAGATACATATCTGCATCAGAGTATTGTTAATTCTATTTTACCACTTTATAAGCTTAAAATCAATAAGCAGATAAAGTTTTTTTATTTATTTATATATCCGGACTGTATTCAGCAGCTGCTTTCTTTCAGCATATTGTTAACAGCGCTGACGAGAGCCTTGATAGATGAGGTGATGATATCGTTGTCGATACCCGTACCCCAATAGCTTTTTCCGGCAGAAACGATCTCCACATAGGAGACAGCCTTTGAAGCAGAACCGACTTCGAGGGCGTGTTCGGTGTAGGTGCTGATATTGAAATCGGTGTTGGTATAAGAGCGAAGGGCATTGCTGACGGCATCAAGTCGTCCGTTGCCGGTATCGGTAGCGGTAACGTGTTTGCCGTTGTAATCGAAGGAAACGGAAGCCTCGATACCGCTGCGCTGAACGAAATGGGTCTCAATGACATTAATGGGCGAAGTAATATCCACATAATGCTGTTTGAATATTGCGTAAACCTCATCAGGCAGCAGCTCCTTGTGTTTGTGGTCGGAAACGCTCTTGACCAGATAACCAACAGTTTCACGCATTTTCTTAGGCAGATCGTAGCCGAATCTGGACTGGAGTATATAACCGATACCGCCTTTTCCGGACTGGCTGTTGATACGGATAACGTCTGCGGAATATTCTCTTCCAACGTCCTCCGGGTCAATGGGCAGGTAAGGAACGGTCCAGTGATCGGTATGACCTTCCTCACGCCATTTCATGCCCTTTGTGATAGCGTCCTGATGAGAACCGCTGAATGCTGCGAACACAAGCTTTCCGGAATATGGCTGACGTTCACTGACTGACATTCCGGTGATACGGGTATAAAGCTCAGTTATCGCCGGAATATCGCTGAGATCAAGCTCAGGATCAACGCCCTGGGAATACATATTCAGGGCGAGGGTAATGATATCGACATTACCTGTGCGTTCGCCGTTTCCGAAAAGAGTGCCTTCAACTCTGTCTGCACCGGCAAGGAGTCCAAGCTCAGTATCTGCGACAGCACAGCCCCGGTCGTTGTGGGGGTGCAGGGAAACGATAACGTTTTCACGGTATTTGAGGTTATCGCACATATACTCTATCTGGTCAGCGTAAACATTGGAAGTGGAAAGCTGAACAGTGACCGGCAGATTGATAATGACCTTATCCTCAGCAGAAGGCTGCCAGACATCAAGCACCGCATTGCAGATTTCCAGAGCAAATTCCGGTTCTGTGCCGGTGAAGCTTTCCGGAGAATATTCAAAGCGGAAATTGCCTTCATACTGGTCACGGTACTGTTTGCAGAGCTTAGCACCTGAAACAGCGATGTCAATAATTTCCTCCTTGCTTTTGCGGAAGACCTGTTCACGCTGAGCGAGAGAGGTAGAGTTATAGAGGTGGACAATGGCGTTTTTGCAGCCTTTAAGAGCCTCGAAGGTCTTGTGGATAATATGTTCTCTGGACTGAGTAAGCACCTGAATAGCCACATCGTCCGGGATCATATTCTGTTCGATGAGAGTGCGGCAGAAGTCATATTCAGTTTCCGAGGCAGCTGGGAAGCCTATTTCTATCTCCTTGAAACCTATCCTGACCAGCTCACTGAAAAATTCCAGTTTTTCGCCCAGACTCATGGGAATAATAAGAGCCTGATTGCCGTCTCTGAGGTCAACGCTGCACCACTGGGGAGCGTGTTCGACGCAGGATCTTTCAATCCATTTTCTTTTAGTGATCGGCGGAGTAAAGAACTGCCTGGTGTATTTGTTAACGTTTTTCACAATAAAAACCTCCTTGTTGTGCCTGCTCTTAAGTTTCTGTCTTGCCGGGGTAAAAAAATAAGTCTCCTCCCTGCAAACAGGGAAGAGACGAAGATACTTATAAACTCCGTGGTACCACTCTTCTTGGTGCAAAAAACTGCACCCACTCATCTGTGCCGTATAAGCACATATCTCTGTAACGGGAGAACCCGGTCAAGCCTACTCAGAAGCCGAAGCTGCCTTTGGGTTGACTGCTCAGGGAGGAGTTATGGCGGTTAAATGCTGCTGACTTTCACCAATACATCAGCTCTCTCTTCAAAGCACAGAAACCGTTTTTATTCCCTTCACAGCATTTAATAATGTGTGTAATTATTATATATCAAGAGCATTGATTTGTCAAGTATTTTTGAAAATATTTTTAATATAATTCA
>CAMNFW010000287.1 GCA_946537565.1 uncultured Ruminococcus sp.
CCTTGACGTTATTTCATCATTCGTCAACTCAGCTGATGTAACTGCATTTGTCTCAAACCGTGAAGTCATTTTCTCTGGTATAATAATACAAAGAGAAAAAATCATAACCAACGCAGTCAAAGCACTAAAAAACCGTTTCAATTTCATAAAATCAACTCCTTGAATAATAATGTATAATACAACGAATATTGTATTACACAAATATTATACAACAATCATTGTATTTTGTCAATACAAATTCATAATTTGTGGTATAATTTTGTCAAAATACAATAAAAAGGAGTGGTTAAATTATGCAACATTATCATAGAATCCGTGACTTGCGTGAGGACTGCGACCTAACTCAGTCTGAGCTTTGCAAGAAGCTTTTCATGCATAAAACTACCTACACTAACTATGAACAAGGCAAGCATACCGTTCCCCTGGACTTTGCTGTTACACTTGCTGATTTTTATGACGTTAGTCTCGACTATATCGCCGGAAGAACTAATTTCAAGCACGGAAAATCTAACCCTGATTTTAACCGTGAGCTGGTCGAAATCGCTGATAAGTTTTCTCTCCTCTCCGAAAGAAACAAGGGTAGGCTCGAACAGTTCATTGACCAGCTTCTTGATTCACAGACTGATTCAAAGGCTTTATCATAAAATATTAAAAGCGGCTTATTACACAGCCGCTTTCTTCTTTATATCTTGTCATGCGCTTTTATGTTTTCCCTGGCACTGGTCTGGTCAAGGAAACTGTAAAGCGATTTGAGTATTTTTTCGTAACAGTAACTTGTAAGGTGAATCCCGTCACCGCTGGAGTTTGAATAATCCAGGGTCAGTGTATTTGGGTCGGCAAGGACTGAATATGCGTCAAAATAATACAACTGGGGTGAATTGTATTCAAGGATCATATTCTTAAGGCTTGTATTGAATGATCGCACAAGCTCATTGTTTGTGAAATAATTATCCGCCGTCACTGGTGTTATCGCACCGGCTATTATTGTTACATCCGGTACCTTTGCAAGAATATCACTGATAAAAAGCTTATATTTCTCTGCAAAGCTCTCTGGTGAATTCATATACAGATCGTTCATGCCTATCGAAATATAGATCAGTCCGGGATTTATAAATCTGGCGGAATCAGAAAGTGTCATCTCTCCGCCGCCTTTATTGAACATAAATGAATTTATATTCCACATCGATACGTTTGCGGCCGCCAGATTCCTTTCATCAGGTATATATCCGTACACATTGAATCCATAGCCTATTGAATCGCCTATAACGCAAAGGTGATCAGAGTAAAAGTCATGGTTTGGTGATTCCTTTGCAGTCTGATAGTTATATGACAGTTCAGGCCGTTCGGGTAATGGCTTTGTTGTGGTTTCAGTTGAAGAGGCTGTGACAGTTGAGGTCAAGGTTACAGCAGTTGTTATTTGGGTGGTCAGAGATGCAGATGTATCAGCAGTAACATTTTCAGAAGGTGCTTCTGTTGTAACAGCTGCTGTATTTACTCTCAGGTCATCGTGAGGAGAAACATCCTTTTTACCAAAACATTTAGAGAGCATCAGAACGATAATAATATACACTGCTATTGCTGCGATCATTATGCTTACCGGACTTTTTACCGCTTTTATCAAAAAGGATCTCACAAATTATTTCACCTACTTCTTTTATAAACAAAAAAACAGCAGAATGAGTTTTCACTCCTGCTGTCATACATAATATTTCGTGTTAAAGCAGTCTATACCTGGAAATGTATAAACACCAAGAGAAAACTGGTGCCGCTGACCGGACTTGAACCGGTACGGATTTTACTCCGAGGGATTTTAAGTCCCTTGTGTCTGCCTATTCCACCACAGCGGCATAAATATCACTTATTTATTATATCACTAAAGTAAACAAATGTCAAGCAAAAAATAAAAATAATATAATTTTACTATTTTTTTTAAAAAATGATCTGCTTCCAGTCATGAAAGCAGATCGTTTCTTGTCTTACTGCCAGAATATTAACATATCTTCGACAGTTTCATAAAGCTCCGGACAGCGCTTCATTAGCATACTATCCGACATACTCAGCATATATAGCCAGCCTGCTGCAAAGGTCAGCATAAAGCATATAGATGCTGTTATAAACTTGTAGCCTGTGAAGTTTTCACTGCGGACAAAATATATTATGCTTACAACTGAACCTATGCACATGATAGGCAATATATCCTGTACATACCTTGTTACCGCTCCGCCCATGCAAAAATCCTGCCAGCCTACAAATAATGCAAGAATAAAGCACAACAGTATGAACCACCTGCGGATAATTGTCTCTCGTTTGCTGCTACTTTTTCTTACAGACAGCGGAACAGTCAAAGCTCCTGCTGTTATGACTGGAAAGAAAAATGAACCCAGACAATCCGCAAGATATGTGTATCTCGTATAATTGTAAAGGACACAGAAGTCTGCTTCAAAAAAAGGAAATACAGACAAAGCTCTCGGCTGTTTCAGAAAATAATGATACAGCATTGGAAAAAATCCGGTAAATGTTAAAGTATTGGCGTTTATTTCACTTACTGTCAGCTGATACTTGTTGCCAAAGTCAAGCGGCGAACCAAATCTCAGATAGTTATACCACATTATTCCGCAGGCTGCTGCTCCAACTGGTATCATGAAACATAAAGCCTGAGCTGTACGATATTTTTTTGACATTTTCTTATCCACAAGTATATCTATGAAAATCGGTGCAAGAATGAGAGAGCTTATGGCGAGTCCAGGTCTTGAAGCTGCACAGAAACCTAATGCAGTTCCAGATACCACCAGAAGCACACATCGCTGAAGTTTCCTGCCATTCATGTATCCTCTTATTCCTGTCAGCAAA
>CAMNFW010000288.1 GCA_946537565.1 uncultured Ruminococcus sp.
TTACAGAAATAGTCGCACCAAAAAGTACCGGAGCCTCTTCTGTGCTGTATGCGATTGAAATGTAACTAATCACGTTGAGAGTGAGCGAGTTTACGAGCGTCAACGTGAGCTAAAAATATTATTCTCGTTCTTCGAGTTTGATGTAGGCTTTTTCTTTGGAGATAGCTTTGTAAGCAGGACGAATAATTCTGCTGCTGGTTAAAATTTCTTCCATTCTGTGAGCAGCCCAGCCGGACATTCTTGCTACAGCAAACAGAGGGGTGAACAGCTCGTCAGGAATTCCCAGCATACGGTAAACAAGTCCTGAATACATATCGACATTGGCACACATCGTCTTTGCACTGCCCTTGACCTCCTTGAAAATCTCAGGTGTAAGGCGCTCAATTGTGTCCAGAAGCTTGAATTCAGCTTCAATTTCCTTGCCCTTGGCAAGCTCAAAGGCTTTCTTTTTAAGTATTACTGCACGGGGATCAGAGATAGTGTATACCGCATGACCCATTCCATAAATAAGACCTGAACCGTCATTTGTCTCTTTACGCATGGTTCTGCGCATATAATCAGCAACTTCACCTTCGTTGTCCCAGTGCTTGATATTGGCTTTAAAATTGTCAAGCATATGTATAACCTGGAGATTTGCACCGCCGTGACGTGGGCCTTTAAGTGAACATATAGCCGAAGAATAGGCGGAATATGGATCTGTGCCAGATGAAGTAAGCACACGGCAGGTAAAGGTTGAATTATTACCGCCGCCGTGTTCAGCCTGGAGCATAAGAAGTCTGTCAAGCATCTGTGCCTCGTCCTTGGTGTATTGTCTGTCGGGGCGCAGAAGTGAGAGTATACACTGTGCGGTATTTTCCTCATAGTTTATCGGGTGCATTATCATGCTTGAATTATCAAAAACACGGCGTTTTACCTGATAGGCATTAGCCATAATTACCGGCAGTTTAGAGATAAGGCTTATAGCGGTTCTCATTTCATTTTCGATGCCTTTGTTTTCGCACTCATCGTCGTAGGAATAAAGAGCGAGGACTGAACGGGCAAGCTTGTTCATAATATTCTTTGAAGGAGCTTTGAGTATCATATCCTCAACAAATCCTGAAGGCAGATCACGTTTTAAAGAGATATAAGCGCTGAAGCTTTGCAGTTCCTTAGGTGTAGGAAGATGACCGAAAAGCAGCAGAAAAGAAGTTTCCTCATAGCCGTATCTATCCTCTGCCTCAACATTTTCCACAAGATCATTTATACTGTAACCACGATAAATTAGCTGACCGGGAATCGGCTCAACCTCGCCCTCGTTCAGCAGATATCCATGAACATTGCATATATTGGTAATACCGGCAACAACACCTGTTCCATCGCTGTTGCGGAGTCCTCTCTTAACGTGATATTTATCATATAGGCTTGGCTGGATAGCGGAATTTTCTACCAGTTCCCTGCATAAACCTGTAATATTAGCACCTGAAATAAATGCCGGCATTTTTATCACTCTCCTGATATATATTCATATTAAATTATACACCAATCCCCTTTTTATGTCAACCCCTTTTTTGGCTCACGTTTTTTTAACTCACGTTGACGCTCGCTAAAGCTCGCTTACTCTTTTTGGCATTTGCAACATACGATCGCATACAGCACAGAAGAGGCTCCGGTACTTTACGGTGCTACTTTTTCTGTAATTTGATTTTGTGTCAGCCTTCCTGTATTCACAAAACAGCTCTTCCCACACCCTGTCAGAAACCAGCGCCCCAAACCCATTTTTAAATGAACCGTGTAAAATGAAAGGATATGATATTATGAAACGTTATCTGCCTGCTCTTCTTCTCGTCACACTGTCAACTGCTCTGATACCGGCGGTTCCAGTGATTTTCACCGGAAAACCACACACCCAAGCTGCTGAAATGCCAAAGTTAAAAGAATTTATTGAAGAGGAAAATATTTCAGTTCAGGCTTATAATGTGCTGGATATATCAACCGGCGAAGTTATGGAAGTGCCTGTCCGTGATTATGTCATAGGTGCAGTGTGTGCAGAGATGCCGGCTTTGTTTGAACCGGAAGCTTTAAAGGCTCAGGCTGTCGCAGCACATACTTATGCTGAACGTCAGCGCTTGCTTGAACAGAAAAATCCCACAAAAGAACTGTGCGGTGCAGACTTCTCAAACGACACATCTAAATATCAGGGATATTTCACTGTCAGCCAGATAAAGCGATATTACGGCGAAAACTTTGATGAGTATTATAATAAAGTCGCAGCGGCAGCAGATGAAGTTCTTCCATATATACTAACTTATGACAACGAACCGATAATCTCCGCTTTTCATTCGATGTCCTCCGGAATGACTGAAAGCTCAGAGAATGCCTGGGGAACACCAGAGCCGTATCTTGTTCCAGCTGAAAGCAAGGCAGACACTTCTGCTCCGAAATATATGGAAGAAGTCCGCCTTGACCGTGAACTGCTTGCTTCACGGCTGACCTCTGGGTTTGAGGGAATAACACTCAGCGATGATATAAAGAGCTGGATCCAAATAAATGAGGTTTCGGAATCCGGAACTGTTTTAACTGCTTATGCCGGAGATCTGCTTGTCACCGGAAACGATATACGCAGTGTTCTCGGACTACGATCAGCCTGTTTTTCTATTGATTACAGTGAAGATGAAATAATCATAACGACCCGTGGTTTTGGTCACGGAGTTGGAATGAGCCAATACGGAGCAAATGCAATGGCGCAGGAAGGCAAGACATGGCAGGATATTCTCCAGCATTATTATAAAGGCTGTGAAATTAGTTTTGCCGGAGCGAAAGAATAGTCAGGCTGCGAAAGAGTTTTTGGTAAATGCA
>CAMNFW010000289.1 GCA_946537565.1 uncultured Ruminococcus sp.
CTTTGTGATCTGTGAGTGTTTTATCTGACGGCTTTTCACTGGCAAGCTGCACCTCATAATAATGTACAATTATTTTTAATAAATCCTGAATTTTTTTGTATAAAGCTATTGACTATTATCAGCTCCCGTGGTATAATAAATACAAGCTTTCCAAGCTATGTACTTTCCTGATCACTAATTCAACAGGCTGACAGTATGAAAAGGCAAAGGCTTTCGCCGCTCCGCTTAAGCTGACCTGTCACTGCTTTCACTCAAACGGTAACGGAAAGTGCAGTAATTCCAGATATCGGAGGTGTGATATATGAAACAAAATATTGCAATACTAATTGCTTGTACGCTGCTCCCATTCTGCACTGCCTGCGGTAATAAAACTGAAAGCTCCGTCAGTCAGCAAACATCAGGCACCACAGAACAGCAAACATTATCAACACCAGAGGAAACGACTGCTGATCAGACTGATATCAATGATACCCCGGAGGATAACACGATATCCGAAACACAACCGCCCGTTGCCGAACAGCAAAAGCTTGAATATAATATCCGTTCCGCTGATTGGAAAGATCTACAGTGGACGCAGTATCAATGTGCATATTTCACACTGAATATCCCTGTTGGCTGGCAGGTCTATTGGGACGGAAACTCCGAAGCCCTGACATGGCAAGCTGTTGCAGGAGACGGTTCAATGCTTGGTCTGTCGAATACAGATCATCTGAGTGCCGCAAAAAATGCCGATATCTGTAATTTACTGGGTCATAGCTTCTACCTGGAAAACGGCACGGTCGAGGAGCTGTTCAGTAAAATGTATGCGCCAACGACTGAGTATTTCACGGTGCTGAATTCCTGTGTTCCTGATAACATAAACTATTTGCAGTCATTACGCACAGATAAGGCGATATGGGATTATCAGTCTCTATACGCTGCTTTCTCCGAGAACGGAATTGAGGGTGAAGGCATCTACTCCGCTGTAATTATGGAAGCTCCCGACGTTATACTCACCGGCGGCTATAACTACGCAATGTGGGAGATCAACTGTATATTCACGGAATTTGCCCCAAGGGGAGAGCTTGTCAACTGGCAGCCCGTATTGTGTGAGATTGCACAGTCTTTCACATATACTGACTACTATTGGCAGGAGATGATGGAACGTCTCGGAAATCGTATCGAACCAATGTCTACAACCAGCGACACTGACCCTATCATGGAAGCATTTGAGGAAAGAATGACTGAAGATGAGATCATTCAGGCTAAGCGCTCTGACATGATCGGTGAATATGAACGTGTTTATGACAGTGAAACGGGCAATATCTATCGTGCGTATGATGGTTTCCTTGATGATATCGGTTCAGACCAGACGAGGTATTCACCTATCACTGATAGTCAATATGCAGAAGGCTATGTAGGGTGGATAGATAAATAACATTGCTTATTATGCAGAAGAATACGAAGCTCCGGAATTACCGGAAACAGCGAGGAATGCACTAAAGAAAACTGCAAAGCATTCCGACTCTGAAACAGACTGTCTCACATATTTTAATTGCTCTGCCTTAACACTTCATTTATTGTCAATAATGATAAAAGATCACAGGAACACCGCTGCACCGGAAAATCCTGTGATCTTTCATTTTATTCAGCATCAGCGATATGATCATTCTGCATGAGCATATCCATATACTCACCGCTGCATATCTCCATTACACGCTTTCCGCAGGTATCCTCACCTGACTGCATATCTGCATATGCCGCAGGAAGTTCTTCCCAGGAAAGCTTATTGATAACAGGCCGGATACCGCTTTTTGACATAAGCTCCATAAGCTCGATTGCTTCTTCTCTTGTACCGACATGAGAGCCTTGTATCCGTTTCTGATACATCCACAGATATCTGAGGTCAATTGAGCCGATATAGCCAGTAGTTGCACCGCATACAGCCACCATGCCTCCCGGAGCGCACAGGAAAAGAGATGTTGGAAGAGAATCTGAGCCAGGATGCTCAATAACTATATCAGCGAGCCGTTTCTGACCGGTTATTCTGAACATCTGATTACGCATTTTGGCAGCGCTTACGATCCATTTTTTGTATTCATCAGGTCCAAGTCCTTCAATGCTGCCCCAGTGGCTGTAATCCCGTCGGTTGATATAACCTGCGGCACCAAGCTTCATACACAGCTCTCCCTTTTTCTCGCCGGAAACCACTGCCACAGGTATTGCACCGAAATACTTTGCCTCCTGTATAGCCATAGTTCCAATGCCTCCGGAGCCGCCCCAGATGAGGACAATATCACCTTTTTTGATACAGTTCCCCTGCCAGTGAGTGAGCATCCTGTGAACCGCAAGCCCTGCGGCTGAAAATCCTGCACCGTCTGTCCATGACACCTCTTTCCTGAGAGGTATGCACTGAAGCTGAGAGACCTTTGAAAACTGAGAGAAAGCTCCCCAGTTGCCCTCGTATCCCCATACATGATATGTCGGGCTGTATACAGGACTTCCGCCGGATCTTATAAACGGGCACTCCGGGTCATACCTGTATCCAATGACAGTTACCCTGTCACCGGGTCTGACAAGGGTAACACCTTCGCCCACTGCATACACGATACCGCTTGCCTCTGAACCGCATATATGGAAGCTTTCCTTCTTATCGCCATATGCGCCGTTATTTCTGACAACGTCAACAGGCTTACCAACAGCAGCCCAGATGCCGTTATAATTAAGACCGGCAGCTGCATTGGCTACAATAACCTCTCCACGTCCGGGTTTCGGGACACGGACTATCTCCTGCTGATAAGCAGTCAGC
>CAMNFW010000290.1 GCA_946537565.1 uncultured Ruminococcus sp.
ATTATAAACCTGTTCGATATTGAGATTTGAGGCGGTAGAATTTTTCAAGGCAGCGCTGAGTGAGGAGCTGATACCAGAAAGTAGCCTGTCCATAGCGTTGCATTCTATAGAAAAAGAGCGGTATTCTTCATCGAATGAGCCCAGGTTGATATAGAAGCCTTTGAGCATATTCTGAACCTGATTCTGCCAGATGACCAGGACTTTGGAAAGCTCCGACATAAAATCGGCTTGTTTAGAGAAGTATTTGATCTTACTTTTCTGGATTTTATTTGAACTGGATTTAGCCTGACCTCTCTTGTAAATGATAAACTTTACAGCGAAGTCGATAAGAGCAGGCAGAAGGCAGATCAGTGACAGCACTAAGCAGATAATAAGTGCAGTGAGACCGGCTTTAAGAGTTGAAACCGGGAATATGACAAAAAAGGCGATATTACCGAATATGAAGAAAGCAGCCGAGTAAACGTTGATACTGATTTTTGGAAAATCCGGACTTTTCATGTGGGATTTAGAGGAAGCTGTTTCATGATTCCTGATATTCTCAGCATTCTGCTGAAAGGAATCAAGCATCTTTTCCATAAAAATGTACTTATACAGCAGCTCGTGAAGGTCGCAGACAGTTTCGAGGCAGTCGATTTCACGATCTTTATTCATTAATGCTCACCTTTCGTTTATTGATTTTTAGATTTAAGACCTCTGTCGATCTCTCTTTTAGCGGAGCGGTCGGCAGCGTCCTGACGCTTATCGTAGAGTTTTTTACCTTTGCAGAGACCGAGCTGGACTTTAACTTTAGAGTCCTTGAAATAGATGCTCAGCGGAATAAGGGAAAGCCCGTCCTGTTTGATAGTACCGTAGAGTTTATTGATCTCACGTTTGTGCATGAGGAGTTTGCGGTGTCTGAGGGGGTCACGGTTGAAGATATTGCCTTTTTCGTAGGGAGAGATATGCATACCTCTGACAAAGATCTCACCGTTATCAATAGAGCACCAGCTGTCTTTCAGGTTAACAGCGCCGAGGCGGATAGATTTGACCTCAGTACCCACCAGTTCGATACCGGCTTCATAGGAATCGAGGACGAAATAATCGTGTCTTGCTTTACGGTTTTCAGCGATAGTTTTAGTACCTTTTGAACGCACAATAACAGCTCCTTTATAAATAGTATAGGTCACGAAAACAGTTTGATATAAGCCTGTTGATTTTCGATAACGCCGAAGGCTTTAGCCCTCATATAGATTTTAACAGCCCAGTTTGTATGGGGTTTGATCTCGTTCATTTTATTTGAACCGCTGCCTTTAACGACACCGCCCTGAGACGAGCCGAGTATCATGCAGGCATCTTCGTATTCCTCACGGGTTACAGCCATGAGAGCATTAACGTATTTAACATGAGTAGGGTGGATAACAGTTCTGCCGATGAAGCCGTTAGCCTTATCGAGAATGACTTCACGGAGGAGGCCGTCGATCTCATAATTAACGATAGGCAGTCTTTTCATGAGGTAGTCATCGAGGCTGTGCTTAGGCATTTCGGTGATAAGGGGGTTATTGGGAGTGCGGAAGTATTCCCACACAGGACCGGCGATGATGTAGTCATTATTTCTGCCGAAGACATTGACGATATCGCAGAGGCAGTCTCTGACCGCCATAATATCATAAATAGTATAATCCACGCCCCGCCGGACGCCGAAAACGGAAGAAAAATCGGTACCGCCGACTCTGACCTGCAAAACGAGATCATGGTATTTGTCGAGGATAGATTTAATACCGAGCAGCTGATTCAGACGGCTTTCCTTGTAAGCGACTTCTGGGTCTTCGATGATAGGCATACCGTAGATGACCTCGCTGAATTTATCATTCAGTTCTGAGAGGTATTGATAATAGGCTTCACCGTTGGAGGTATTGAATTTTGGAAAATTAACACCGGCAAGGGAGCGGACTTGTTTTTTAGTAAGTTCATTACCGAAGTGAACGAACTGCTGGAGATTGCGGATACGGACAAAGATAAGCGGAACATTGTCCGGGCTGAGCCTTCCGGAATCGACGGCATCGGTAACGGAATCCAGGAGTTTATGGACATTTTCCTCAGCCTCAGTGACCTTATCCTCCGGACAGGCATCTTCAAAGCAAAGAACGATAGTAGTAAGACCGGGCATAGCACCGGAGATTATTTTTGAAGCGAACTGTTTAGTACCGGGCATATACATAGTAGCGCCGAGACAGTAGCGAAGGAATTCACGGTCAGAGTATTTATTGAAGCTTTCCGGCTTGGATATAAAATTGAAGTTGGGGTTATATAGTTGATGTTTCATTTTAGAAACCTGCTCCCTTTTGAAAAAAATATACAATACAATTATAACACTATTCTGATTTAATTGCAATATATTTTAAGGAATATATTCACAAAAATTAACGGAGAGTACAAAGGCAGTGAAAATAAAACACAAATCCACAAAAAATCAAAGAAAGACTTGAATATTTTTATGATAAGTGGTATAATGATATCATAATAAATATTAACCGGAGGTATATTATGATATATTTATTATTTTATTCTATTGTAATTGCGATGTACATTTTTCTGAACAGTGGGAGGAAAACCGCATTTGCAGCTGATGAAAGAACGAACATCAATAATTATCAGGCTGAAAGGGACGGATTGTTTATAGCAGCTGACAGCAGCGGTGACGGCGGAAAGGTTGACCTGAGAAAGTCTGACGAACCCTCAGAGCCTGCACCGGTGACAGTTGACCTGAGAAAGCCTGACGAACCCT
>CAMNFW010000291.1 GCA_946537565.1 uncultured Ruminococcus sp.
TTTCTTTGTTGCTTTTGTGTTATTTATCTTTTGCTTCACGTTTATTTTCGGGAGCTTTTCCCTTATATTCCAGACACATCATTGTCAGATCATCAAACTGTTCAGCGTCCTTTACAAATTCATTGACCGCTGAATGGATATTTTGCAGAGCTTGTTGAAAGGCAGAGACTTGACCTCGATCAGGCATAAAACATAATTTGGACAGGAATTATTAACAGGCGATCTACAGGCAGTTCACAGTTTGGAAATTTTTCAGCATTTTTATACTATTTTCAGCGATATATGGCGATAAATTAAGTCTTCAAAAAAATATTTTTTCTCATGTTTTTATTGACTTTTCCCTGCAAAGTATTATAATAATATATGCAAGTGAAAAAATTATCAAAGTTGTGGAATGGTTCACAACGCAAGCTAACAGGAGGAAAAACTATTATGAGAACGACAAAAATTATCGCCGCTGTTTTTGCTATGGCTATGCTTACAGCCTGCGGTCAGACCAACGGCAGCTCAAAATCCAGCGAGGAAACCGCTGCTGCTCCTACTGAAGTAACTGAGGCTGATACTACTGCCGAAACTACTGCTGAAACTGAGGCTGAAACTACTGCTAATGCTGAAACTGTAACAACTGCTGCTGCTGAAACTGAAACAACCGAAAATAACGCTTCCGGCAGCTCTGATTCAAACGCTGCTGTAATGAACTTTATCGGAACTTATTCCAACGGCAGAGCTATGATGACTATCAATCCCAGCTCAAACGGCGCAAGCGTAAATATTGACTGGGCTGGCAGCGCTTTTATCAACAGCAACTGGACAATGGACGGTACCTGCACTCTTTATGGAGAAGACCTCCTTATCGCTTATAACAACTGCGTTAAGAAAACTACAGAATATGACAGCGACGGCAATGTTGTAAGCGAGGAAACTGGATATTCCAACGGTACCGGCACTGTAACTGTTCATTCTGACGGAACAGCAGAATGGCTTGATGACATGGAAGATGCCGGCTGCGACAGCATTTTCACACTCACCTGATCGAATATGATTTAACCAATAATGCACTCGATCCGGGTGCATTATTTTTTTTGTAAAAAATATGAACATTTCATGCAGAGTTCCGATTTTGACATATTATACTGATAATCGAGCGCTTTGACGAAGAATTTAGTGCTTGTTTCATCAAAAAATTCCTTTTTTTTCATTGACTTTTTTTCGACAATGTAGTATAATGTATTTATATACAAATACTGGGGGAATACATATCATAAGCTCAGTTTCTTCAATCTGACATAATTGCTGAACGACTGAACGATCCTACATGATTTTTGCTCTGCATTGATATATATAGAAAGCTCAATGATATGAATGCTGTCTTTAGCTGACATCATTAGCAGTGTGGATTCAGCAAAGATCGAAAGAGTATTTG
Organism: uncultured Ruminococcus sp.; assembly: GCA_946537565.1. GTDB lineage: Bacteria > Bacillota > Clostridia > Oscillospirales > Ruminococcaceae > Ruminococcus. The sequence goes on from CAMNFW010000291.1 coordinate 1,424, forward strand.
GAAGGGGACAGAGATGCCCCGCATAAAAAACATATGTTATTTTATGTACATGATAAAAGAACAAAATAAGGAGGCATTTTTATGAACAAAAGATCATTAGCTAAAGCTGCTGCCGCTTTAACATTGGCGTTAACAGTGGTTTCTGTTCCTACAGCAGGTGCATTACCAATGCTTAGCTCGAACGCTGTTGTAGATGCTGCAACCGGCGCAAGCCAGCTGGGCGTTACAATTTCAAACAAAGTAGTCCCCACCGGCAATCTTGCCCAGGGCAAGCCCTATGTTATTTCAGGAAATATCTATTCCGCAAACAGCAATATCCTTTCTGTATTTGGCGGCGTTTATACTGCTGACGGAAGCACTGCTGTTCTCTACTGCGAGGATACACCTTCCTCTAAGTCCTATGACCTTAAGGCAAAGTTCGATTATCAGCTTGCTTTCAATAAGCTGGCTGCCGGAAGCTATAAGTACCGCATCACTGTAAGAACTGTACAGGATGATATTGTTGTCGCTGAGTCAGACTTTACAGTCGGAAACGGCGGTTCATCTGCGTCACCGTCAACAGGCAGTTCTTCTATCACTGTAACTGACAAGAAAGTGCCTACAGGTAATCTCCCCGTAGGTCAGCCTTATATCATCGGCGGTTTTCTTTCTTCCGGTTCACCTATAACTCAGGTTTACGGCGGTGTCTATAGTGCTGACGGAAGCACTGCTGTACTTTACTGTCAGGATACTCCAAATGCCACAACCTATAACCTTAAGACAAAGTTCGATTATCAGCTCGCCTTCAACAAGCTGACAGCCGGCAGCTATCTCTACAAGATCGTTGCTAAGACTGCTCAGGGCGAAGCAGTTGTAGCTGAGTCCAATTTCACAGTCGGAAACGGCGGTACAAATACCACTCCTTCAAACGGTACAGCTTCTATCACAGTTTCCGGCAAGAAGGTTCCCAGCGGAAATCTTGCACAGGGTCAGCCTTACATCATCGGCGGCTTCCTTACTTCCGGCACACCGATAACTCAGGTTTACGGCGGCGTTTATACTGCTGACGGTAAGAATGCAGTTCTTTACTGTGAGGACAAGCCCAACACTGTAACTTATGACCTTAAGTCCAAGTTCGACTATCAGCTGGCTTTCAATAAACTGGCTTCCGGCAGCTATCTCTACAAGATCGTTGCCAAGACAGCACAGGGTGAAGCAGTTGTAGCTGAGTCCAAATTCACAGTTGGCAACGGCGGTTCAAATAACACTCCTTCAACCAGCACACCTTCTATCACCATTACAAACAAGAAGGTTCCCAGCGGAAATCTTGCACAGGGTCAGCCTTACATCATCGGCGGC
>CAMNFW010000292.1 GCA_946537565.1 uncultured Ruminococcus sp.
TTTTGTAAGGTCACTGGTCCAGTCTTCGTATGAGCAGAAGAGGCTGTTGTTTCTGATAAAATCCTTAGCGTTATTGATCTGGTTTTTATCTTTAAGAGTGCAGTTTAAGGAGTAGTTTTCGTTATAGCTGTAGATCATTGCCCGGTCAGTGGAGATATACTTTTCAATGGGAGCGATGAGAAGAACGTGCTGTGTACTAAGCATATCAGTGAATTCGCCAGGAATCACTTTGTCATCTGTACAAGCAATAACTGCATTGATGGGAGTTTCGCATTCAGTTATACGGGCGTAGTATTCAGTAAAAATTTTTTCTCTACTATCGTCTTCATCGAAGGTAGGTGAATGAAAACTTTTAACATTATCAGCCTGCTCCTCAGACTCAGACAGTTTAGCAGCTTCCTCATCGGAAAGGAGATCACGTTTAAATACAGTTACGGGAACCACAGCACCCTTGCTGAGGTCGATACCGTGGTCATTTTCACCTGGCTTTTTAATATAGAGATAACCGCCGCTTTTCAGGAGTTCGTCATAGGAAATTGGCTGTTCATCTTCATATATTTTGTTATAAAAATTCTCGTCAGTATATATCAGTTCAACACGGACATCGACGGAATCATCTGCATATTTTCCGAAGGTGCCGTTCCAGAAGGTGACCTGCTCGAAGTAACCGGAATCTTCAAGAGTTTTTTTAGCCTCAATGAATTTTTCCGGATCCTCGTCAATAGACGTATAAACTTCAAGGTCGCCCATGAAAGAATAGTCATCAAAAACGCTGGTGATCATGTCAGCAGCCGTATTTATCACAGGAGAAGCAGCGGCATACATAGTAATAGAAAGGGTGAGGGAGATCACAGTAATGATGAAGCGTTTTTTCTGTCTGCGGGCATTTCTGACAGCCAGTTTACCGGAGAGACCGAACAGCTTGGCGAAGAGGGAATGTCTTTTTATCTTAGTAACAGTATTTGGGCGGGTCTGGATAGCCTCGATAGGAGATTTTTTGATAATTCTAAGACCGGTGCCGTAAGCTGAAAGGAAAACCCAGACAGTACCGACAACAGCGCTGAGGAGAAGAATAAACGGAGACACATGGAAGCTGATGAGCTGATGAGCTTTTTCGGTACCGAGGAACAGCTCACCGATACCGCTGCCAACGATCAGCCTGTATGCAAGATAAGAGATCCCCACACCGATCAGAAGTCCAACAGGGATACCGATTATGGAAAGAATAAGACCTTCATTGGTGAGAATACCAACGATCTGTTTTGGGGTAGAACCGATTGACTGGAGAACACCGAACTGTTTTTCACGTTCTCTTGAAGATATCTCGAAGGCGGTGTCGATGACAAGGCGCAGGGCGAGGGCGAGAAAAATAACTAAAATAAGGATAAAGGCATAAGAGACCAGTGTACTGGCGAGAGCGTCCTTGTCGATCATTTCGTAGTTCATTAAAGTCTCATTGAACTCAAAGGCAGAATAAAATTCATGACCGAGGGAGTCATAATCAACAACGTCATCAGGAGTATAATCGAAACCGGCTTCATCAAGAAGCTTAGTGACAAATTCTTTTTTATCGCCGATACCTGGGTTAAAGTAGATATAAGCGGAGAGAGCATCCGGATCGTCCTGAGAGACTTTAAGCTCGACGCTTTTGACATGATCGAAGTTTCTGATTTTTTCAGCCTGCTGTTCAGTAGCCTGATAGATCAGGAGGTGATAGGGGTGAGAATCCTTGTTGATATCTCTCAGGCAAAGTCTGAAGGTAGAAAAGCTGGTGAGAATGAAGGTCATTGTAGCGGCAGCGATGATAATACTGATGATAGTCAGTACAGAGGTACGCTTTTGAGAAGAGATATATTTAATAGCGAGCAATCTTTTAAAATTCACAGCGATCCCTCCTTAAGAATGGTTATTGATTTCATCGCTGGCGATTTTACCGTCGGAGATAGTGATGATGCGGTCACACTGCAAAGCGATACTTTCGTCATGAGTGATGATGATCATAGTCTGGTTGAAGTCTTTGTTAGACTGTTTAAGGAGAGCGAGTATTTCGCTGCTATTTTTGCTGTCCAGGTTGCCTGTAGGTTCATCAGCGAGGATAACGGCAGGAGAAGTAAACAGCGCACGGCCGATAGAAACACGCTGCTGCTGACCGCCTGAGAGCTGAGAAGGAAGGTGATCACGGCGGTCTTTAAGACCCATGAGGTCGAGCATTTTATTGAGATGCTCCTTATCGGGTTTTCTGCCGTCCATGATCATAGGCAGGGTGATATTTTCCTCAGCAGTGAGAACGGGGATAAGGTTATAGAACTGATAGATAAGACCGACCTGTCGTCTGCGGAAAACAGCGAGATCGTTGTTATTCTGAGCGTAGATATCCTGACCGTCGAGGAAGACCTTACCGGAAGTAGGGCGGTCAACGCCGCCGAGAATATGGAGGAGAGTAGATTTACCGGAGCCGCTGGGACCGATGACAGCAGTCATCTGACCTTTAGGGACAGTGAAGGAAACGTTATCGAGAGCCTTGACTTGATTTTCGCCTTTGCCGTAGGTTTTGCAGAGATTTTGTATAGTTAAGAATTCCATAGAAAATACCTCCTGTGATTTTATGATAATAGTATATCATAGAAATATCACAAATAAGTGACTTTAAAATTACAATTATGTCACTTAAAAAAAGGGGTGGTGGTGGGATAAAAAAAGCCGGCGGAAACCCACCGGCTTATAAAATGCAGTTA
>CAMNFW010000293.1 GCA_946537565.1 uncultured Ruminococcus sp.
ATAACGGCGCTCTTTTAATTTTTATTAAGGATTATGACTGCTATATTTTCAGCTTGGTGTAAACCTCTGCGCTGCCGTAATATGCCGCAAGCACCGGCGTTTCTCCAAAATAAAGGTCCGCTGCATCTGAATACGATGTATAGCTGCGGCTGAAATATGCTCCCTTATCTGCAAAATACCGCAAAGACGGATAACCTTCGCATATGTCATCGCCCAGGATATACATGAACCATTCAGGATACGGCGCTGTCATCTTTTCAAAGCTGTCCAGCTCCGGAAGCTCAGATATACAGGGATAGCCGTTGTTTCTGCCGTCGATTATTTCCATGTCAGCTGTCGCCTCCTCCACAGATAAATCCTATCGAACGAAGATATTCAGCATTCTTGCACTGCGCTTGCGTAAGAGATTTGAAGTAACTGCCTGCCATGTTTTCGGAAAGCTGTCCGGAGATGTTGAAAAAGTTCATTCCGTTATAAAGACAGCTGTAGGCTCGCATAGATAAACTTCTGCCCGTGCTGCTGGCTATAAAATAGCTGTTGGAGAGTGTGCAGCCCTGGAATAAAAAGAGATAGTTATCACTTTCAGAATTGCTCAGCTCAAAAAACATACAGCAGTCTGTCAGCTTGCTGCCAACAAAAAACTGGTTATGATTATTGCTGATATACTTCTGAAAACTGTAGGCATCACATATACATTTTATCTGGCAGCGGTCAAGTTCAGCGTTATGGAATAAAGTCCTGGCATTATAGGTTTTTACCCATAATATAAAGCTGCAAAGCTCTGCCGAAATTTCTACTTCAGGGGAATTGATTATCCCATTGTTTTCAGTTTTTACCGGCGCATTCAGCATATCTATAACTGACAGGCTGCATCTTCTCAGTACCAGTCTGCCGGTGCCGCTGAACAGCATTGCCATTTCTGCGCTTATCTGTATATTTTCCAGCTTAAGGTCTTTGATTGTAAAGGTGGAATTATTCTCGTCCAGCCGGAATATCTCAGCGGTTTCGCCGGGGCAGTTTTTGTAGATATTTCTTATCCTGTGATCTCTTCCGTCAAGACCTGCGCCGTAAAGCATGATGTAGCTGAATCCGGAAGCGTAAACAGAACCGTTCAGGTCGATATCATTTCCCAGCGCATAGTATGAACCGGAGCTGCCGTAAGCTTTCATGGTCATAAGCTCTTCGGCAGTGGTTATGATATATGGGTCATTTTGCGTGCCTTTTCCCTGCATTAAACATCCTCCTCCGTAATCACATACAGTGCATTTTTCTTGACAGTCAGTGCCTGATATTCGCTGCGCTTAAGTGGGATAACCTCCGGACGGGCAAGGAAAACTGCTATATTTGCGTCCATATTATCCAGTCTTTCCTGCAATGTTGAGACGTCAAAGCTGTCTATCTTAGCCTGTATCTGCTCAAGACCCTCTGCGGCAGCGTCATTGATTGCGCTTACAGCCTGTTCTGCGGTATCCGGCAGCGGCTCATTCATACCGTTGACAGTTTCTTTTACTCTGACCGGCGGCATATTGTACTTAACGATAAGCTGATCTTCACGGCTTGCTCTCAGCTCCAGCTTAAGGATACCGGCATTTGTGGTAAAGTCACCGGAGACAGTCCAGGGGATATTCAGCTTATTGTTTTCAGCTTCTGCCGGAAAAAGTGTCTGTTCAGCCAGCCAGCCGTCCTCGGTCAGTCCTCTGATACAGAATCTGCAATTCAGCAGATCTTCATCGTTATAATAACGGTCAACGCAGAAGACGATACTGTCGGCATTTCTCTCGCCCTGAACCAGCAGCTCACCAAAGGTGTAGGTGGGAATATTTTTTCCCTTTGCATAAATATACATAGCTATTACTCCTTTCATTTTCAGGGCAGGAACAGCATACTGAGACCGGTGTTCTTTCAGCTGTTCCGTTACCCTTCTATAAAAGGGCAAAAAAACAGGCTCATTCAACACGAGCGCATTGAATAAGCCTTAAAATTATTTAAAACAGATTATTTAAAAAAGGAACTTTTATGAAAAAAACAGCAGTTTTCACTTTATCAGTCTATTGTCCAGATATCCGGCTCTTCCGGTCTTACATACTCAACTGAATCGAGATAGAAATCAGTATGAGGAGGCTGGTTGTAGCCGTTGTTCTGAGAAGCGATCTGAACTCTGTACTGAGCGTTGTGCATAAGGGTATACAGATTGTAGTCAGTGGTATAAGTTGTGGTGAATACTCTCAGTGACTGGTTATTATCACTGCCAACACGTCCGATTACCTCTTCTCTCCAGTCACCGATAAGGTCACAGGTAAGGCACATATTGGACTTGGAAGCGTTGTTGTAAGAAACACCGTCACCGGTGAAAACTCTTCCCTTGCCGTACTGGTCAGCCATTGCTCTGTCGAGAACAGCTCTCTCGCATACATCAGTCCAGTAAAGCAGTGAATTCTGTCCCCACTTTGTTATATTTGCCCACTGGATCAGAACCTCATGTTCTCCGGAAGCCAGACGTACATCGCCGCTGTGTGAACCGTTCATTTCAGCTCCGCCGTTGCCAGCAATAAGGTTATCAGCGATACAGCGTCCGGTATCTCCGCCGGCTGTTTCACGGTAAAGGGTTTTTCCGGTCTTTCCGTCACGGAGTATGACACCGAAGTTTACAGCAGTACCATTGGGGTGGTATTCGTCTTCAAGACACTGGAATATTTCAACACCGGGATTTGTCGGGTCGAAGTCGCCGATG
>CAMNFW010000294.1 GCA_946537565.1 uncultured Ruminococcus sp.
AACTTGGTTTGTACTGGGACTAAGTGCTATTCGGGAAATGCTGTAAACTTCCGGCTTTTTGGTTCTGCCGGAGAACTTAGTACCAATGCAAACAAGCTGGAGCCAGCTTGACCGCTTATCACGTTGTCGCTCGTTATACTCGCTCACCTGATAGAACATATACTTTTGCCGTCGCTCAACTTGGTTTGTTCTGGGACTAAGTGCTATTCGGGAAATGCTGTAAATTTCCGGCTTTTGGTTCTGCCGGAGAACTTAGTACCCGTAAAAACTTGGTTGAGCGACGTAAAAAGTACTGTTTCTTTTAAAGTAAGCGAGCGTAAGCAAGCGTCAACGTGATATGCGGTCAAGCTGGCTTCAGCTTGGCTCAGCTTGGAGGTAAGTGGTTAGTCCGCTGAATAGAGTCAGCGCAACCTTTTCCTGGTATTCCTCAGTGTTCAGAAGCGCCGCCTCCTCCGGGTTCGACAAAAAGCCGCACTCCGCCATGACCGTGGGATTGTCGCTGTAGTAGCACAGGAAAAGCTCCTTGCCGCAAAGCTTTATCTCACGGGAATTGTCCGGCTGCAAAAGCGTCTGAAAACTGTCCTGCAAACTCCTCGCAAGGGATTCACTCCGCTTATCCGTGGCAGAATAAAACATCTGTGCGCCACTGTATACCGGGTCAGTGAACTGGTTCTGGTGAATAGATATGCACACAGCATTGCTCTCGCTGTTGAAAAGCGCAAGCCGATTGTCCATGTCCGAACTTTTCTGATTTGCAAGTCCCTCGATGCCCTCGTCGTGGATAGACCTGTCGCTGTCACGGGTAACTTTCACTTTGTAGCCGGAAACTTCCAGCAGGTCACGAAGCCGCAGAAGTATGCTGAGGTTTATACCCTTCTCCGGCACTCCCTCCACCGATACACAGCCGCCGTCAAAGCCGCCATGTGGCGGGTCAACTTAAACCAAGCTGCATTCAACATTTAACATGATGACCTCTCATTGGGAGGCCATTTGTTTCATATTAAGCCTTCCAAATTATCCTTTCAACAGCATTTACGACTTCGATCACTCATAGTCACCAAATATAAAACGATTAAGAGTAGGTATTGTTTCAGAGGGGTGCCAAAAAGATGCTTCAACGGCATTATCTCACAATTAAAGGCATCACCGCCCAGTACACCGATGCAGAGCGTAAAACTAACTGTCAAAAAGCACCTCAAAATACTTATAAACGTTTTGAGCGTGTGCTGTGCGGTTTGTGTATTCCTTTAGTGTATGTTCCGATTGTAGTATATCTTAGTGAGATGGTTCATAGGTGTGTCAAAAAAATGCTATGGGTTATTGCAACAACAAGATGAGCCTCCACACGGAGGCTCATTCATTCTATCACAGCTATTCAATATTACTTCTTATAGCTTCTGCGGATTTAATAATTGATTCTTTTTCATTAGGATTCAGATAGACAACATTCAGCTTTTGCTTGGAATATTGCAAATATGTTCCTTCAGTTTCAGCTATAAGCAGCTTAGTATAAAAGCGTTCCCAACTGAAATATTCAGAGCTTTCAAGAAAGTCCTCAGTATGCTGTAAGATATCAGCTACCCTGTTTCCGCCTATCAGACCCGACTTCAAAATCAGCCATTCAAATGATTCAGGGAGATATAAGCTGACCTCAGCGTGCTTCTGCATATACAGATATAACTCTCCCATTTCAGAACCGAACGCCGCTCCGTCAGCGATAACAAGCAGACGCTTTCCCGCATTATCTATAACATTCCGCTTTATCTTAGTCTTTCCACAAGCACTTATGCAGTTAACGTTTTCAGATACAACAGCTTTGAAAAAATCATATCCTGAGTTTGAATCCTCAACAATAACTAATTCTGCCTTATCATCTGCACTTCGCTCATCAACTGTATAAAGCTGATAGAACGAGTTGTATGTCCGGCGCATATCAGCGTACTTGCCAGAAGTGTGTATGCCGTATATCTCCTCGACAGAATATGGAAGATTCGGCAGATTCTCCCTTGTTATGATAACATAGTAATTATCTGTATCCTTGATTTTCCTTGCAAATTCATCGGATTTGATAATTGTATTTTCCTCGTCAATGAAAACGATACACTCACTGACGCTGTTAAGAACAGATTCCCAGTTAGAATTATTGATAGTCAGGCATCTTCTTTGACAGGAGACTTCAATTCCTGAGTCCGCACCCAGTCTGTCGTATGTATCTATCAGCGATACAAGCGTAGTCTTGCCGGTAGCACTATCACCACGAACAATAGTGATATTGCGCTTTATATCAAACTCAAACTTCACACGCCTGTTCTGAACGATAACATGATATTTTCCCTTCATAGTTATCTTTCCTCTATCCTTAGCGCTTCGTCAAGGTACTCTTTATAGCTTCCGACCTGTTTATCAGTATTGATGATATATGCGCTGAAATCTTCACAGGCGCTAAAGTCCATTATATGATGAAGGGCGATAGTCAGGTCTTTATGCTTGCTTATTTCAAATATCCACTTAGCGCAGTTATCACCGCAGGCAGAGGCATTGAAAATCCTTCCTGAATCATCAAACTGCATGAGTATGAGAGTTTTCACACCGCCGGACAGTTCCCTGACAGATATAGAACCCAGTACAGGGCTGTCGATAACTCTTTCACCAACTACATCTGACTTGTCGATGTCCTTTATCATTTTTACAGAGAGCGGATCGGTTATCCACTCATCTTCATAAGTATTAT
>CAMNFW010000295.1 GCA_946537565.1 uncultured Ruminococcus sp.
ATTATATCATACAGCCACGGGATATGTCAATAAAATCCTACAATTTTATTAGGATTTAAAAAAAAACTTGATTTTTATTTGTATGTGTAGTATAATTTATTCATGGTTTAATTATCTGCTTAAGCTTTCATCTGTCTCTCCGCTTTTTTATGCTCAGGACAGCTGTGATTAATCAGAAATTCTAGCAAATTTATGCCTTGGAGGTCGTTTATGAAACTTGAAACCAAATGCCTGCACGCAGGCTATACTCCCAAAAATACTGAACCAAGAGTAGTCCCTATCGTTCAGAGTACAACTTACGTTTATGACTCAACTGATGATGTTGCTGCTGTATTCGACGATCCTACTAAAAGCCTTATCTACTCTCGTTTCGCTAACCCTACTGTAATGGCTGTTGAAGATAAAATCGCTGCTCTTGAAGGCGGTATCGGTGCTATGTGTACATCCAGCGGTCAGGCTGCAAGTCTCTGCTCTATTCTCAATATTCTTCAGGCTGGCGACAGTCTCATCTCTACAACTTCTATCTACGGCGGTACTATCAACCTCTTCGCTGTTACTTTCAAGAAAATGGGCATTGAGTGCATTTTTGTCTCACCAGATGCTTCCGAAGATGAGATAAGAGCCGCTTTTAAGCCCAATACAAAGGCTGTTTTCGGCGAAACTATCGCTAATCCCGCTCTCACTGTTTTCGATATCGAAAAATTCGCTAAGATCGCTCATGAGAACAATGTCCCCCTGATCGTTGACAATACTTTCCCAACTCCCGTCCTGTGCAGACCTATCGAACACGGCGCTGATATCGTTGTTCATTCTACTTCTAAATATATGGACGGCCATGCTGTTCAGGTGGGCGGTGTCATCGTTGACTCCGGTAATTTCAACTGGGCTAACGGCAAATTCCCTGAGTTCACTGAGCCTGATGAAAGCTATCACGGTATCGTTTACACTGAAGCTTACGGCAAGGCTGCTTATATCATCAAGGCAAGAATGCAGCTAATGCGTGATTTCGGCTGCTATCCCTCTGCTCAGTCCGCTTTCTATCTCAACCTCGGTCTTGAGACCCTCGCCGTAAGAATGAAACAGTACTGCATCAACGCTCAGACTATCGCTGAATTCCTTGAAGCTAATGATAAAGTCGAATCCGTTAATTATCCCGGTCTTAAAAGCAGCCCTTATCACAGCCTCGCTGAGAAGTATCTTCCCAACGGCTGCAGCGGTGTCATTTCCTTCGTTATTAAAGGCGGCAGAAATACTGCTGTCAAGTTTATGGATTCCCTTAAGCTGGCTTCAAATGAAGTTCATGTCGCTGATATCCGCACCTGCGTTCTTCACCCCGCCAGTGCTACTCACCGTCAGCTTACCGATGAACAGCTCATTGCTGCCGGTATCAACGGCGGTATGATCCGTTTTTCTGTTGGCCTCGAAAATATCGACGATATCCTCGATGACCTCAAAAACGCTTTCGCTGCGATCTGATTCTGCATATAAAAATTCCCGTCAGTTCTTTGCGAATTGACGGGATATTTTTTTCAGAGCTTTTTCTTTCTCGGTATAAGAAGAAACGTCAGCAGCAAAAGCAAAAGTACAAGTATTACTGAAAGCACTATCAGCAGCTTTCCTAAAAATGTCATTCTGCTGCCGGTTACTTCTGTGGTCGTATAACTGAAGCCTGTTGAACGAAGTGCAAGGTCAACTGCTTCTGCAATTACCTGGTGACCTTCAGCATTCGGGTGAATATCTAAATCCTTGATATTAGTAAGCTTTTCATTCCTGCCCTTGAACTGTGCGTAAATGTCTATGACCTTGTATTTGCTGCCTGCATTCTGTGCAACTATAGTATTGAACCTATCCATTCTTTCGGTTACGAAATTCTCTACTACTGATATATCTTCATAGGATTCAAGGGGATCGTAAAGTGTCTGTATGTAAAGCTGACCATCGGTTTTTAAGTTGATTTTTTCAGAGATAGTTACAATGTTTTTTTCAAAATTGTCAAGCGCTTCGTCCAGCTCACTTCCCATTGAAAACAGTGAAGATGCTGCTGACATCAGATTCATCTCGTCAAAGTTGAATTTCTCTTCTTCCGGTGAATATCCAGCCTCAGATAATAAGTTCAAAAGTATCCCCAGCATATCATTTCCGCCTATGGAAACAATTATCGCATCGCTGTTCTTAAGATCCTCGTCCAGATCTCCGCTGTCCAGCAGCGCTATAAGATCTTCTGACCTCGCTCCGGATTCAGACCTGTTTATCATTGTGTGACCGCAGCTATCTGCCAGCTCCTCCTTATATCTGTCACCAAGTATATTAGGATATGAGGCACAGTTATAAAGATCATCATCGGAATACCCTTCAAGTCCATACCCTGCCGGTATCGAATCCCCAAGAAATAATAACTGCGGCGGTACTTCAACGTTATGCACTATCTCCTTTGTTACGTCACTTTTCAGCGAACAGCCTGTCAGTGAAAATGTCATTACCGCTGTACATATCACCGCTGCTATTTTTTTTATCATTTAAAAATCACTTCTTCCTTCTATCATTCTAAACACCACTTATATCACAATGTTTATCACTATTGTTGCCAATCCTAAAACTAAACAAAATGCACCGGATAATAATGTGACCCTGAGCTGAAAAGAATCCTGATCAAATATTATTTTTTCCGGAGATTCCGGATCTACTCGTCCTTCACATCTGATACCCTC
>CAMNFW010000296.1 GCA_946537565.1 uncultured Ruminococcus sp.
AAACATAAAAAAATATATAAAAACATTTACAAATTGTTGACAATATGCAAAAAATGAGTTATAATGATAATGTGCTGTTTAATCAGCAGAATTACAATTGAACGGAGCGACAGCCTGAATGGATAATAATTATGAGATCGAGAGAAAATTCCTGATAGATCTTCCTGAGATAGATCTTCTTGATGTGCGGAGATTTTTTGAAATACACCAGACATACCTTAATAAAGGAAAGAACGGTTCCCAGCGAAGGGTCCGCATGATAACAGAAAACGGAGCTGTGACGTACTTTTATACAGAAAAGATTTTCTATTCTCCGGTGGTCCGCAAAGAGGACGAATCAGAAATCAGCGGCACGGAGTACAAGAAACTCCTTGCTGATGCTGACCTCAGCCACAAACCTATTCTGAAGACCAGATACGTTTTCAATTATCTTGATCAGCATTTTGAAATGGATATCTATCCTTTTTCAGGAAAGTATGCCATTCTTGAGCTGGAGCTGAAAAATGAGCGTCAGGAGATCTATTTTCCTGATACAATAAATGTTGTCAAAGAGGTCACCGGTGACAACCGCTACTCAAACGCCTCTCTGGCAGATGCCGGAGGATTTCCGGAAATTACAGATTGAGTGAAATGGAGCTAATTAATGGCAGAAAAGATAGTCAAGGTTGAAAGCAGCGAGCAGCTTTCAGAGCTGTTCGGACAATTTGACGGAAATATCAGCAGTATAAAAAAGCGTTTCGGAGTGAATATAGTTGCCCGTGACGGAGATATAAAGATCATTGGCGATGAGCCGGGAGCAGCAGGAGCTGAAAAGGCTCTGTCCGCACTTATAAGAATGAACAGTAGCGGTCAGCCTCTGAGTGAGCATACTATAAGATATGTATCATCAATGGTGGCTGACGGCGCAGATGAACAGCTGGCTGAGCTGGGCGGAGACGGGATATGCGTAACGTCATCAGGAAAAATAGTCCGTCCCCGTACTGTGGGTCAGCAGAGATATATAGATGTTATAAAGAAAAACACGATAGTATTAGGCATCGGACCGGCTGGTACAGGAAAGACATACCTTGCTGTGGCAATGGCGGTAAAGGCATTTCGTGAGCATAAGGTCAAGAAGATAATACTGACTCGGCCGGCAGTTGAGGCAGGAGAAAATCTGGGATTTCTTCCGGGTGATCTTCAGGATAAGGTCGATCCTTATCTCAGACCTCTTTATGATGCTTTATTTGATATGTTCGGGGCAGATAATTTTTCAAGATATATGGAAAAGGGCATAATCGAAGTTGCACCTCTTGCATATATGAGAGGCCGCACCCTTGATGAGGCATTTATTATTCTCGATGAAGCCCAGAACACCACTTCACAGCAGATCAAAATGTTCCTGACCCGTCTTGGAAATGAGAGCAGAATGGTAATAACCGGCGATATCACGCAGATCGACCTGCCTGAATCCAAACGCTCAGGTCTTGTTGAAGCAGTGAAGATACTAAAGGGTATAGATGATATCTATATCCATAGATTTACTGAAAAAGATGTTGTAAGGCACAAGCTTGTGCAGGACATTATTAAAGCATACGAAAAATTTTACGAAGGGAGAGCTAAGAATAATGGCTAAGATCAAGGTTTACGTTAAGAATAATCAGACAGAGGTTAAGGTGCCGGTGGGCATAAAGCTTCTGATAAGAAAGTGCTGCTCAGCAGTTTTAGTAACGGAAAAATTCGGCAAGGATGCTGAGGTAAGTGTATCCTTTGTAAGCAATGAAGAGATAAAGAATCTGAACAAGATCTACAGGGATAAGGACAGCGTAACTGATGTTCTTTCATTCCCTCTGACCGGCGAGGACGGCACAGAGGAGATCAATCCGGAGACCGGTGCAGTACAGCTGGGAGATATCGTAATATCCCTTGAAACAGCCGTAAAGCAGGCTCAGAATTTCGGTCATTCCCTGAACCGTGAGATCGGTTTCCTGACTGTTCATTCGATGCTTCATCTGCTGGGATATGATCATGAGACCAGCCAGCTTGATCAGCGTATAATGCGTGAGAAGGAAGAAGCTGTTCTTGAGGAGCTGGGAATATCAAGAGACGCTACTTTTGTAACACAGGGAGATAAGGACTGATGCCGAGAACAGCTTTCGTCACCATTGCAGGCCGTACAAATGCAGGAAAATCTTCACTGCTGAACGCTATCGTCGGAGAGAAAATAGCCGCTGTCAGCAGCAAGTCCCAGACCACCAGAACCAGAATAACCGGAATAAAGAACATTGATGATGTTCAGCTGGTATTCTTTGACACTCCCGGTCTGCACAAGCCAGTTAATAAACTCAGCGAGCATATGCTGAATACTGTCCGTGAATCGGTGACAGATATTGATGCAGTGCTGTTTGTTATGGATTGCACAAAGAAGATCAATTCTCATGAGCTGGAGCTTATAAGATCAATGAACGCAGCAAAGATGCCGGTCATACTTGTTCTGAATAAAATTGATCTGCTTGAAAAAATGGACGATCTTGCTCCGATAATCGCATCTTTGTCTTCCCAGGCTGAATTTCAGGCGGTGACAGCAGTGAGCGTTGCGGAGAATGACGGCATTGATATAGTTATAGATGAGATCATCAAGCTGGCAGAGGAGTCTGTGCATTATTTCCCCGATGATATGATAACAGACCAGCCGGAGAAAGTCCTTGCAGCAGAAATG
>CAMNFW010000297.1 GCA_946537565.1 uncultured Ruminococcus sp.
GTTTTCACACGTTTTTGTTTTTTCGTGTGTCTACTCTAAGGGGATTATATCAAAATCGCTTCGGGGCATAATGTTATTTACCTGTTTTTTCAGGCATTTTGTTTTCAGCCGAGAACTACCTTGATCTCGTTTACGTCCTTAAGCTTGTCTGCCGGTATATAATTGCCTTCCAGCTTCTCACCGTTGAGTACAAGCTCCTTAACTCCGCTTTCAGCATGGGCAGAGTTGTCAACTGTGATGTTCAGCTTCTTGCCACGGAAATTCTTCTCTATCTTGAAACCGTCCCATTCAGATGGTATTGACGGTGATACTGTAAGTCCATTAAGGTCAGGTCTCATTCCGCAGATACCTTCTACACAGCCTACCATTACGGTTGATGCTGTACCTGTGAGCCAGTGAACGTGTGAGCGTCCTTCATAAGGTGAAGCCTTGGATTCAGTGAACTGTCCGTGTACATACGGCTCCATTACTCTTATCTCAGCTTTATCATTCATGGACGCCGGTGAGCTTTCCATGAAGTATTCAAATGCACGGTTGCCGTGTCCAAGAAGAGATTCAGCCAGTATCAGCCAGCCCTGTGACTGGGAGAATATACCGCCGTTTTCCTTTGTGTCAGCATTGAAAATATGCATCAGTGCGCCGTCAAAATAATGATCCTTATAAGGCGGTTCAAGCAGCTTTGCACCATATGGTGTGTTGAGTATGTCATGGACGCTGTTCATAGCCTTTTCAGCCTGATCTGCTGATGCAAATCCTGATATTACTGACCAGCTCTGTGGATTCAGCCACATATTTGCTTCCGGATCCTTCTTTGCTCCCACTACTACTCCGTCCTCACGGATTCCACGGATAAATCTGTCCTCGTCCCAGCACTTTTCAAGCGCTTCTGCAAGCTTGCCCTGAACATCTGTAATGTAAGTGATATACTCTGCATCGTTTCTGTCCTCAGCCATGCCCTTGATCACTGTCATTGCATAGTACAGCTGGAATGCTACAAAGGTAGACTCGCCCTTTGCTCCCAGTCTCAGACAGTCATTCCAGTCAGCGTGGAGACCTGCCGGCATATTGTGTCCGCCAAGTCGCTCCATTGAAAAACGGATAGCGTTCTTAAGGTGATCGTAAACGCTTGCCTCTCCGCCGTTGGCATATACTATTACCTCGTCCAGGAAGCCCTTGTTTCCGCTTTCACCAAGATACTTGACAATCGTCGGGAACAGCCAGAGAGCATCGTCTGCACGGTATGAAGGATGTCCTGTCTCCTTTACATAATCAGGATCGTCAGGAGTGTTCTCGTGACCGGCATTGTGGTTGAATTTTACAAGCGGCAGACCGCCTCCGTTATCTACCTGGGCAGAAAGCATGAAGCGTATCTTCTCTGCTGCCATTTCAGGGTCGAGGTGAATGATACCCTGGATATCCTGAACTGTATCACGATAACCATAACCGTTTCTGAGACCGCAGTATACAAATGATGCTGCTCTTGACCAGATGAATGTTATGAAACACTGATAAGCATTCCATACGTTTATCATATTGTTGAACTCTTCTGACGGAGTCTCTACCTTGAAATTGGAGAGCTGACCATGCCAGTAATTCTTAAGCTGAGCGATCTCAGCATCTACCTTTCCAGCTTCTTTATACTCGTTGAGGATAGCAGTTGCCTGCTCATTGTCACGCTGACCAAGAATGTATATAAACTCCTTTGTCTCGCCGGGCGCAAGTGTTACATCAGATTGAATCGCACCGCAGGCATTTGCATTGAAATTCATCTTGTTATTGCATTTTCCGCTCTCAACTGCTATCGGATTGGAATATGTTCTGTAAGGTCCGATAAAGTCACTGAGACTTCCGTTGTATGCAGAAATAGGTGCGCCTACCATTCCAAAAAATCTCTCACGATGATTGGAACCAGATGCATCTCTGCCGGAATTTTCATTTATATGCTGAAGGATCTTGTTCTCCTCAAAGCTGGTTCTGGTGATAAAAAGCGTATACTGGAGATTTACCTGATCCTGCTCATAGTTGTTGTCGTTGGTGAACTCTACAAAGCCATAAACTGAAAGCTTTCTCTCTTTATCAGAAGCGTTTGTTACCTTTGCACGCCATACCTCATAGGTCTTGCCGTAAGGAACATAGTATGTAGTCTCAGACTTTATGCCCTCATACTCTGCGGAAATAACTGTATATGCTGTACCGTGACGGCACTCTGACTTATATTTATCCAGAGGCTTGCCTACAGGCTGCCATGAGGCTGACCAGTAATCAGCTGTGTCATTGTCACGGATATAGATATAGCGTCCGGGAAGCG
Source organism: uncultured Ruminococcus sp. (assembly GCA_946537565.1). Lineage (GTDB taxonomy): Bacteria > Bacillota > Clostridia > Oscillospirales > Ruminococcaceae > Ruminococcus. The sequence goes on from CAMNFW010000297.1 coordinate 2,309, forward strand.
CCATATCAGAATTGAAGCGGAAACGTGTAATTCTTCCGTTTGCACCGGACTTTACAAAGCTGTAGCCGGCAGCATTGTTTGAGATCATTGCGCCGTACTCAGGGTCGCCCAGATAATTTGCCCAGGGTGCCGGTGTAGCGGGATCAGTGATCACATACTCCTTGTTTTCAAGGTCGAAATAACCGTATTTCATAATCTTTACTCCTTTTGCAGCCGGCTTAGTGCTGCTGCCGGCTGATATATACTTTTTTCATTATACCATTTTTTCTGACCATATGCAAGGGGTTTTTGTGAAAAAATTCAATGCTATCAAAAATTTTTTTCTCCGCCGCCAAGTTCAACAGCTGTCTGCGGCACTTCTCCAACTATAACTGTCTCTGCTGC
>CAMNFW010000298.1 GCA_946537565.1 uncultured Ruminococcus sp.
GGCTTTCATGCGTGACAAGAGAAAGATGAACATTGTTTCACGTGGCGGTTCACTGCTGTTTGCATGGATGATGATGACAGGAAATGAGAATCCTTTCTATGAGCATTATGATGAGGTGCTGGATATTCTTTATGAGTATGATGTAACGATAAGTCTGGGAGATGCGCTGCGTCCCGGCTGTATTGATGATTCGACTGATGCAGGTCAGATATCAGAGCTTATTGAACTGGGATATCTCACTCAGAGAGCCTGGGACAGAAATGTACAGGTAATGGTAGAAGGCCCCGGACACATGGCACTTAACGAAGTAGCAGCGAACATGAAGCTTCAGAAGAGACTTTGCCACAATGCACCGTTCTATGTTCTCGGACCGGTCGTAACGGATATATTCCCCGGCTACGATCATATCACCTCAGCTATCGGCGGTGCGGTCGCTGCAACAAACGGAGCTGACTTTCTGTGCTATGTAACACCGGCAGAGCATCTGAGACTGCCTGATGTAAATGATGTAAAGGAAGGAATAATAGCAGCGAAAATAGCAGCCCATGCAGCTGATATCGCAAACGGACTTCCTCATTCAAGAGACCGTGACAACGCAATGGACGATGCACGTCATGTACTGGACTGGGAGAAGATGTTTGAAGTTGCATTTGATCCTGACAAGGCAAGGGCATATTTTGAAAGCACACCTCCGGCAGATCGTCACAGCTGTTCAATGTGCGGAAAGATGTGTGCAGTAAGGACAACTAACATGATACTCAACGGCGAGAAGGTTGAGTTCTGTTCAGAAAAATAAATAAGAATTCACGGGAATTACCGGGAAAGATAAACAGTACCAGACCGCTCTCAGCAGGGAGCGGTTTTGTACGTTTTCAGAGCAGTTGATTTTATAGTTTTCTTATAATAAAAAAATTTTTTCTCTTGACAATTTTAGAAAAATGTGATAAAATATCATAGATAAATGGAATAAAACCATTGACCGCTTTTTTATTGAAATATTATTAAAAAAGACAGCCATGCGGACAGGCGGGTCAAATTGCCGATAGCAGCGGAAAAAGCTGCATTATTGATTGGGTCAGGAGCCCAAATTTTATAAGATGATAACTTTATAATCAAAAATCACTTGTGAAAATATCAATAAATTCGGTCTCAGCCTGCTGCACTAAATCATGCAATGGTAAAATATATTATGAACCGAAGCAAGTGATACTGTCACTTGCTTTTTTGATCATGTAACAAGCCTGCCTTGCCAATACGGGATAGGGCGGGTATTCTATCAGGACTGGAAGATGCTTATGAATATTGATGAACAGAAGAATGCTCCTCTTTATGAGGCTCTTCAGAAATTCCGCAGACAGCGAGTTGTACCCTTTGATGTACCAGGACATAAGAGAGGAAGAGGCAATCCGGAGCTGGTGAAGCTTCTGGGCGAGCAGTGTGTTGGCATTGACGTAAATTCGATGAAGCCGCTGGACAATCTATGTCACCCGGTATCAGTAATATATGAAGCTGAAAAGCTGGCAGCAGATGCGTTCAATGCAGAGAATGCTTATTTTATGGTCGGCGGCACAACCTCATCTGTTCAGGGTATGATACTATCTGCCTGCAAGGAAGGGGATAAGATCATTCTGCCGAGAAATGTGCATAAGAGTGTGATAAATGCACTTGTGCTGTGCGGAGCGGTGCCGGTGTATGTAAACCCTGCTGTAGATGAGCAGATCGGAATAGCTCTGGGAATAGAAATGGGAGAGCTGGAGAGAGCGATTCTGGAAAACCCTGATGCGGTAGCGGTGTTTGTCAACAATCCGACCTACTATGGAATCTGTTCAGATATACGTTCGATAGTGAAGCTTGCCCATGATCACGGAATGCTGGTGCTGGCAGATGAAGCTCACGGCACACATCTGTATTTTAACGAAGACCTTCCGGTGTCCGGAATGGAAGCCGGAGCTGATATGGCAGCGGTATCCATGCACAAATCCGGCGGAAGCCTTACCCAAAGCTCACTGCTTCTATTGAACAAGACGATAAATACCCGATATGTTGAGCAGATAATCAATCTTACCCAGACTACCAGTGCATCATATCTTCTGCTTTCAAGTCTTGATGTTTCAAGGAGAAACCTTGCGCTCAGGGGAAGAGAATCCTTTGCAAAGGTAGCATCAATGGCGGAGTATGCAAGGAGCGAGATAAATTCCATAGGCGGATATTATGCTTATGGAAAGGATCTTATAAACGGCACAAGCGTATATGATTTTGACGTGACGAAGCTGTCAGTATACACCCGTGATATCGGACTTACGGGCATTGAAGTATACGACCTGCTGCGTGATGAGTATGATATACAGATAGAGTTCGGAGACATTGGAAATATTCTTGCATATATTTCCATAGGCGACCGTATACAGGAGATAGAGCGTCTTGTAGGCGCACTTGAAGACATAAAGCGGCTGTATTCACGTTCGACCACCAAGCTGCATAATGCAGAGTGTATATCACCGGTGGTAGTAAAGACACCCCGTGAGGCATTTTATTCAGAAAAGGAATCAGTGCCGATACGCAGTGCAGCCGGAAGGATATGCGGAGAATTTGTAATGTGTTATCCGCCGGGAATACCGATACTTGCGCCGGGCGAAATGGTAACAGCAGAGCTGGTGGACTACATTCTTTTCTCAAAG
>CAMNFW010000299.1 GCA_946537565.1 uncultured Ruminococcus sp.
TAGTTGATTGAACAGTAGGCTGATTATCTGTTAAACTTGCTCCGCACCTGAGACAAAACCTTGAATCGTCCTTGTTTTCCTGACCGCATTTTCTACAATACATACATAAACCTCCATTCCGCTGAATAATTCCAGCTTATGTCAACAATTAGTATACCATAGTATTTCATATTTGTCAAGCACTGATTTACAATAGTACATAAATATTTGACTTTCGGAGGTACAAACCATGTTTTATGAGAGAATAAAGGAATTAAGACTTTCACTTGGCCTAAATCAAGTGCAGTTCGGCAGGAAACTTAATGTCACTAAACAATGTATTAGTAACTGGGAGAATTCAAATTTACAGCCCTCAATTGATATGCTCATTCGCATCGCAAAGACCTTTTCCGTCAGCTCAGACTATCTCCTGGGACTTACCGACCGTCAGACCCTTGATGTTTCCGGTCTCTCCGCTGATCAAATTCTCCACTTACAGGCTGTTGTTAATGACATTAAAAATTCTAACGATAACAATGTATAATTAGCTATTGATTTTTCCACATTAAAGTGGTATAATGTTTATGGCGCAGTGTGTCAGCAGCACTGCATCTCAGCTGCTTCTCCCGTGAGTCACCAAAGGGAGTTAAGTTATGAAATTTACTAAAATGCACGGTATAGGCAATGACTATATCTATATAAACTGCTTCAACCAGCAGGTCACTGAACCGGAAAAGCTCTCCGTTGTCCTCAGTGATGTCCGCAAGGGTATCGGCTCCGACGGACTTGTACTTATCATGCCTTCTGACAAGGCTGATTTCCGTATGCGTATTTTCAACGCTGACGGCTCTGAGGCTATGATGTGCGGCAACGCTACCCGCTGTATAGGCAAGTATGTTTACGAAAAAGGTCTGACCCGGAAAACTGACATTTCTTTAGAGACTAATTCCGGCATTAAACAACTCCGGCTTTTTACTGAAAACGATATCGTTACACTTGTACAAGTGGATATGGGCAAGGCTATTCTTTTTACAAAGGATATCCCAGTAAACAGCGATCTCGATCGTTTTATCAGTCAGCCCGTTGAGGTCTGCGGTGAAGTTTACTCCGTGACCTGCGTTTCAATGGGCAATCCTCACGCTGTTATTTTTACCGGCGACCCTGACTGCCTTGATCTTGAAAAAATCGGTCCTCATTTTGAAAACCACAAGCTCTTTCCTGCCAGAATAAATACCGAGTTTATTCAGGTCATCGACAGCAAGACTTTGAAAATGCGTGTGTGGGAACGTGGAAGCGGTGAAACCTTCGCCTGCGGAACAGGTGCCTGCGCTTCGGCTGTTGCTGCTGTCCTTAACGGCTTCTGCTCCAATGATGAGGAAATTCTTATCCATCTGCGGGGCGGTGATCTCCGTATCACCTACAAGTCCGACGGAACTGTGATAATGACGGGCCCTGCTGCTTTTATATGTGAAGGCAGTGTTGATGATGATTATATTGAAAATGCAAAGGAGAATGCTATATGCCGCAGCTGAATGAAAACTTTTTAAAGCTTGAAAAGAACTATCTTTTCATTAATATCGCAAAAAAAATAAACGAATTCAAATCAGTTAACCCTGACGCTGATATTATCCGCATGGGTATCGGTGATGTTACCCTTCCTATTGCTCCTGTTGTTATCGAAGCTATGAAAAAAGGCTGCGATGAAATGGGTGTTAAAGAAACCTTCAAAGGCTATGAGGACAGCGGTGCAGGCTATGATTTTCTTCGTGAGGCTGTTTCTGATTATTACAAAAAACTCGGCGCAGATATTTCTGCCGGTGAAATAAGGATAAATGACGGCGCAAAAAGTGACTGCGGCAATATCGTTGATATTTTCGGAAACGATAATACTATCCTTGTCACTGACCCGGCTTATCCTGTATACGTTGACTCCAATCTCATGAGCGGCAGAAAAATCATCTATGCTGATTCTAACGAGGAAAACGGCTTTGCTGCAATGCCTGATAAAAATGTCCACGCAGATATTATCTATCTCTGCTCCCCTAACAACCCTACAGGCTCTGTTTACACTAAATCACAGCTTAAGGAATGGATAGATTACGCTAAAGCCAATGATGCTGTTATAATCTACGATTCAGCTTATGAAGCCTTTATCACTGACCCTGATATTCCCAGGAGCATTTTCTGTATCGAAGGCGCAAAGGAAACCGCTATTGAAATGTGTTCGCTCTCTAAAACAGCCGGCTTTACCGGTATGCGCTGCGGTTACACTGTTATCCCCGATGCTCTTAAGTGCAAAGCCTCTGACGGAAGCATTGTCTCAGTTTCTCAGATCTGGGGCAGACGGCAGGGCAGTAAATTCAACGGTGTTTCATATCCTGTTCAGTGTGCGGCAGCTGCTGTATTCACTGATGAAGGTCAGTGTCAGATCCATAAAAATATCGCCTATTATCAGGAAAATGCACGCATCATCTCTGATACAATGTCTGCTCTTGGCGTGAAGTTCACCGGCGGTATCAATTCACCTTATATATGGTTCAAGTGTCCCGGCGGCATGGGAAGCTGGGAATTCTTCGATCTCATGCTCCAGAAGATCGCTGTTGTCGGAACTCCCGGTGCCGGATTCGGCAAAAACGGTGAAGGCTGGTTCAGACTTACAGCCTTCGGTGACAGACAGCGCACCATTGAAGCTATGG
>CAMNFW010000300.1 GCA_946537565.1 uncultured Ruminococcus sp.
CTAAAAAGTCTGTTTTTTTTCAGAATAATGTGATATAATTGTAGGAAATAAAAAATAACGGCAGAGCTGGAAGGTGAGGGTGAAAATGACTTGCCAAAAAGTGCCGTCCAAAAAAAGTAAACTGACACAAAATCGAATTACAGAACAAGTTGCACCACAAAGTGACCGAGCCGGATTAGTGCTGTATGCGATCGAAATGTAACTAATCACGTTAAGAGTAAGCGAGTTTACGAGCGTCAACGTGAGCGGAAAAGGAGTTAGATGATGAGTAAGCAGAAGATAAGTAAAGCTAAAAGTATAAACAGAACAAAAACGTTTGTGGAGTTGATAATAAGCGCAGTCCTCATAGCTGCTGCCGTGATGATTACAAAAGGTGCCCTCGACCGTTCGTCTAACGTGGGTTCAACCAGTAATGTGCAGGAAACTATCCCGGAGGAAACCGTTATCATCGAGGAGGAAACTGATCCTAATAAGATTATATTCGCTTCCGCTCCAGTAAAGACTAAGGATAAGTTCTACGGCGACCTTATACTCGTTAATAACAGCCACCAGTATTTCTCAACAGGTGAGGAAGACCTCGTTAGTATCCTCGAAATGAACGACCAGACCGGCAGAGATTTCTTCACCGCCGTTGACTATGATTATACTATCCTTCGCCCGGTATATGAACCAATGGGTCAGATGCTTGAGGATTTCTATAAGCTCTATAATAATGATACTATCATAATCTACGGCTCATTCCGCAGTACGGATTTTCAACAGAAACTCTATGAAGCTGACCTGGCTGAAAATGGCTCGGAAGATTCAACTCTCGTTGCTAAACCCGGTTTCAGTGAGCATGAAACAGGCTATGCCTTCGACCTCAGCGAAACTGAAAACTATGACTATATGGGTACCGGCGATTTCGCTTGGATAAACGAAAACTGCTATAAATACGGCTTCGTTGTCAGATATACTAAGGCTAAGGAGAATATCACCGAGATCAGAGATGAACCCTGGCATTTCAGATATGTCGGAATCCCTCATGCCTTCTACATGACAAAAAATGACCTTTGCCTTGAAGAGTATATCGACCTGCTGAGAACCCACCCCTATGACGGCGAACATCTCACCTTCACTGACGATCAGAATAAAAACTATGAGGTCTATTTCTACGCCTCGGACGATGCAGCAGAAACTACCAATGTTCCCGTTCCTACCGGCAGAAAATATGATATATCCGGAAATAATGTAGATGGCTTTATTGTTACGGTATATACCGATGAGATCGTTGAGCCGGGCATGGAGCATACCACCGAAGCTTCTACCGAAGCTTCCACTGAAACTGCTTCCGAGGAATCTTCTGATGCTGAGTCTGATTCTGAGGAAGTAGAAGTTATCCCGCTGACCTGAGTAATTAAGTGAGGATACTGAAAATAATAATTAAACAAATATAAAAACAGAGCGCTGATATTTCAAAATTTATCAGCGCTCTTTTCTGCATATAATTCAGAAAGCTTGAAGAAACGGTCATAGGAGCCGGTTTTTACACGGCTGAAAGCTCACTTCTTTTTTGTAGATTTTTTATCAGATTTTTTAGAAGATTTTTTCTTTTCCGGTTCAGCTGACTGACCGAGGGCATCACGAAGCACCTCAGCGCATTTACTGAGCTGAGCCTTTTCGGATTCAGGGAGTTCAGGATATTCCGGCTGGCAGGACTTAAGCACATCGAGAAGAATCTCAGTAATGAGATATCGGGTGTACCAGCGCTGGTCGCCGGGAAGGATATACCAGGGACTATTCTTTGTAGAAGTTTTGTTTATCACATCGTTGAAGCAGTCGATATAGGCATTGAATTTATCACGGACGCTGAGGTCGTCAGCCCGGAACTTCCAGTTTTTCTCAGGTATTTCGATACGTTCCAGGAGCTGTTGAGTTTGTTCTTCCGGGGAGATATGGAGGAAGATCTTAACGACACGGTAGCTGTTTTCGTAGAGATACTGCTCAAAATTCTTGACCTGCTGGCAGCGTTCGCCGAAGAAAGAATCATCGTCCTTGCTGATAATTCTGTCAGCCATATGGTAATGGGGCTTGATATTTTCGACCTGAACGGTGATAAGGTCTTCATAGTGGCTGCGGTTGAAAACAGCGATCTCGCCGCGTCTTGGGACGTTCTGATGAATACGCCAGAGGTAGTCATGGGCGAGTTCTTCTGAGGTAGGGGCTTTAAACGAATGCACCTTAACTCCCTGGGGGTTGATACCGCTGAACACATTTTTTATTGCTGAATCCTTACCGGAAGCGTCGAGAGCCTGTATCACGACAATAATTCCTTCTCTTCCGTCGGCGTAGAACTTATCCTGCAAAGCGGCGAGTTCCAGTTTATTAGCCTCATACTTTTCGAGGATTTTCTCCTTATTGACTTTATCCTCTTTGCTGTTAGTTGGCAGCTTAGTGATATCGACTTTTTTGCTTCCATTTACAACATACTTACTTACTTTCATACCTAATACCTCCTATTTTTTTTTGCTCACGTTGTCGCTTGCTAACGCTCGCTCACTCTTTTTGTAATTCGTTACATACCAATCGCATACAGCACTTTTTTGGCTCACGTTGACGCTTGCTAACGCTCGCTTACTATTTCTGGAATTTGT
>CAMNFW010000301.1 GCA_946537565.1 uncultured Ruminococcus sp.
TGTGAATTTACAGTAGGAAATTGTCACATAGTCAGGACTGCGGAGCCTGTCCTTAGCATCTCTGTAGTTATCATATGGAGTGTTTATCCAGATAAATTTACCAACTTCGTCCTGACCGTTTCCGGTCCTGTCATAGCTGAGCTGGCTGTTGAAGGTGATATGATCTATCCATATCTGACGTGATGACCAGATGTTTATCAGAATACGGTTTGGTACATTCTTTGCCTCCATGTCAAGATTTCTGAAAACTATATTGTCACTGGGACTGTCATCTTCTGCGCCGTAGGCATCATTTGTACGGAACTGTGAATCATAGATAGTGTGCTTGCTGTATGAGCCAACGATCGTCTTATTGTCACGGATTCGGGTATTTCCTTTTTTCTGCATATCTATATCTGCGGTGATGACGATCGTCTGTGCGCCAACTGTATTCAGCTGCTTTTCAAGATCATCAGCTGTCGATACATACACTACTTCACCCAGCAAGCCGCCGATAGTTCCGGCTTTTTCTCCGGAGCCGGTCTTGCAGTTCGCTGCAAAGCCTTCCAGTCCGTCAAGATTGAGCTTGTATTTCTGATACGCTGCTCCTGATGAATATGCTGAAAGTCCAAAGCCTGCACCTTCTGTGTATGTCAGCGCCTTTGTAGAATCTGTGTTGCTTGTTATTTTGTAGTAGAGATAATATCCGTCATAATCCCTCTGGACACCCTCTATCTTCCAGCGCTGATTTGCGCCGTCCGTATCGTTTGCAAGAGATACAGAAGAACCATTGGCAGTTAATATCTGTCCGGTGGCTGAGTTTACGATCTCATATACTCCTTCACTTATATAATTAAGCGACCACTTCTCATTTTCCGTACCCTTTTGTTCTGACGGAGCAAGTGATGTTCCGGAAGAAGTAACATTGTTGTCAGTGTCAGCCATTCCAAGCCGGAATTTCTGTACAGGATAGGAAGCTGCTGCATCTGCTGTCAGTCTTTCAGGCATTATTCCGGAAAATGCTGCCGCTGCTGTTGATACAGCCATAAAAGCTGTCAGTATCTTTTTTCTTAAGCTCATCTAAATTACCCCTTTTTTATAAAAATCAACAAAAATAATGATCTAAGTAAATTACACATCTGCAATGATATAATATCAATTAATAATAATATCTTTTTTGTGAAAATTTTTAATATAGCTTAAACATTTACCCATTATTTCGTCTCACTATATTTCACATGAAGATCATTTTATACATAGCTGTCTTTTGTGCATGAAACAGCTCTACCGCTAAAGTGAGTCTATGATTATTATTTATCCGCTTCTTCAAGATATGATACCGGAAGCGTTTCTACAACTCCTGCATCAAGCTGCTGTATCGCAAGTGCGTCCTTCGCAGATATTCCATCACCTCTGTTGAATACGTCAGCATTGTCCATTGCGTCCGGTGTAAGTCCGTATTTGTCAACAAGTGCTATGTGCTGGAGTATCGCTACAGCATCCGCTACAGTTACCTTTCCGTCAAGATTTGCATCGCCGTAAATCGTTTCATGATCAACGGAAGCTGTAGTTTCTGTATCAGCTGCTGTTGTTGTTTCAGGCTCAGCTGTGACAGTGGAAGTTGTTTCAGTAGTTGTGGCAGTGGTTGTCTCAGAAGTGGTTGTCTCTGTCGCCGCAGTTGTAAGCACAGCCTGCGGTGTGATAAGCACAGTATAACTAACAACATTATAGGATTGTCCGTTTCCTCCAAGAGTTATCTTTTCTCCTTCATAAGCATCAAGCTTGTAAAGATTAAATGTAACATTATTGGAGCTTACTGCTGTAAGTCCGGTATCGGTATATCCGCTCATCCATGATGGTACTGCTTCCATTCTGCTGTCAAGTACAATATATACTGAAATGTCTTCCTTTGCTGTAAAGCTTATAATGTCTCCTGTTTCTGCCTTATCTCCACATGAGGTGATTATCTGCTCGGCACCGCTAAGCTCTGCCGGATATGAAGTGTATGTGAAATCACGGTCGCCAAAAAGCTTCGAGCCTTCAGATGAATTGTCTGATATCAAATATGCACCGGAATTTGCCGTGTTTGCAATGGTCACATCACTTATAAGTCTGCCCTGTGCCGTTTTGCTGAATACAAAGCTGTCTATATTCATCAGGTAGCCTTCGCCGCCCTTGAATACAAGATATATCGTGTGTTTTCCAGTTATTGCCGGAATATTTGCCGTTACATCTTCCCAGCTGCTCCAGCCGTTCGATCCTGCAAAATCTATCACCGCTGCTGGCTCACCGCTGATGCTGTCAAGATAAAGCTCAATCTGCGATTCGTTTCCGGCGATCTTTGCTGTAATGCTTCTCGCTCCGTCCTCAAAATCAAGATTCCTGAAGCAGATATAGTCTCCGTTTTCAATATATGCAACATGAGTCTCGCCGCTGCCTTCTTCGTTTTTAGTTCCGTTTTCACTGCTGTAGTTCTCAGCTTCTATGGTCTCAAAGGCAGAACGTGCGGGTGCGCCGTTGAAAACTACCGGGTCTCCTGCCAGCTCATTCAGATACATCTCAAGGTTAGTATAATCATCAGCTGAAAGTGATACTATCGCTCCGTCAGATGCATCCTTCGGATTCAGTCCGTGAAGATTCTCCCACT
>CAMNFW010000302.1 GCA_946537565.1 uncultured Ruminococcus sp.
CATCTTCTCGAAGATTGGGTCAAGCTGCTTGTCCGTAGGCAGCGGAGAAGGAGTAGACGGCTTATAGCTTCTGAGGAAATCGGAAAGGCGGAGATCCTCGTCGAAGCGCTTGAACAGCTTGTCATCGCCTCTGCCCATGAATCCGGACTTGCGGCGGTTCTTGGCTTCTTTCTCGATAAGACGCATAGTAGCCATAACGTCGAAGGAAGTCTGTGTAGAAGCTGTAGCAGGGCCCAGGTTGCAGCCGAACTCACATGAGAGAACGTCATAAACCTGAGGGTGCTTAGTCTCGGACATTCTTGCATACATATCTATCTCCGGGAACACCTTTGTAACGCCCTCGGAAGTAGCAATATTCAGTTCAGGGTCATGAGCCCAGAGGTTATCACGCAGACCGCCGGGACGTGAGAAGATACTTCCAAGCTGACCCTGCTGGTCGTCGAATTTATACTCGAAATCCTCGCCGCTGTCGGAAGCGATGTTGATACCATTGCGCTCGAAGTAGCTCATGAGTTTTTCGATAGTAACGTTGTAATCCACCAGACCTGTATCCATGAATTCAGCCTTTGCAGCGATACACGGAGTAAGCGCAGCAATAGGATTAGTGCGGCGCAGGTACTTCTTTATGTATGTAGCGCTGCATGATATAGGGCTCTGGATAGGTGAGAGATTTTTCAGCAGCTTAGGCTGATACATCTCGATATACTTAACGATAGCGGAACAGGGCTGAGTGATGATATTGCCTATCTTGCCCTGCTCGATAGTTCTCAGATGAGCCCATGTGCATATATCAGCGCCAAGTGCAGCGTCGTAAACTGTACAGCCCTGACCCTTGAACCAGTCCAGCACGCCCTTCCACTTGAGGGGGAGGACAGCCTTGATAGCAGGACTGACGATGAGGATGATCTTCTCTCTGATGAGTCTTGACATACATTCCTCAGTATCGTCGATGAAATCTCTTGCGCCATGGTTGCACGCCTTGATACAAGCACCGCAGGCGATGCAGCGTTCAGGGTCAACGCTTGTAACAAATCTGCCGTCATTGAGCTGCCTTGTGATATTAGCTTCCGGAGCCGGGCAGGTTCTTACACAGGCATTACAGCCCACACACTTTTCCGGCTTGACAATAATAAGTTCGTTCATATGCTTAACTAACTCCTATGGGATTTATTATTTCTTTTTCTTCAGTGCTTCTGCCTGGGCAGCCAGTGCAGCTAGGTCTACTTTACCCTTTTTAGGCTGCTGACCCTGTTCATCTTTTCCAGCCGGTTTGCCGTGCTGATTATGCTGATCCTTGCTGGGCTGCTGAGCCTGTTTCTGGGGCTGCTGAGCCTGTTTCTGAGGCTGCTGAGCAGGTTTCTGAGAGGCAGATTTCTGGTCATCGGCAGGCTTTTTAGGTTCTTCCTTTTTATCTTCAGGCTGCTGTGCGGGTTTTTCAGCGCTTTTTTCCTGAGCCGGTGCAGCTGGCTTTGACTTAGTGAGTGAAGCCGCCATCTGCTGGAGTTTCTCCAGGCTGCTCTTACGCTTCTGTCTCTGCTCATCTTCTTCAGCAGCCAGAGCGGAAGGAGCGTCCTCAGGATAATCCGGGAATACCATTTCAGGGTTTCTGAAACGAGGGGTATTGCCTTCAGTAAGCTTCTTAGTAGTTTGAGTAAGGAGCATCTGAGCGTCAGCAAGCTGAGCCATTCCGGACTCACCGAAGTCGATGAGAGCATCCCAGATAGAATTGATCCTTGCTGTCATGCCCTTAACATCATCGAGCATAATTGAGCGGAGGTTTTCGGTAGAGACTTCCATAGTGCTTGCATCGTTCATAGCGTCAGCCACGATCTCAGCAGCTTTTTTCTCAGCATCATTGATGATCCTGAGTGCTTCGCCGTTAGCATACTCTATAGATTTATCGGCAGCCTTCTTGGAATTATCTTCCATTTCGGCTGCTTTCTGCTTAGCCATTTCAATAAGCATATCTGAGGATTTCTTAGCCTCGATGAAAACTGCACTGAGGGCTTTAGCTTCGTCGTCAGCGGTAAGGGCAGCAAGTTTGGTATCAGCTTCTATGATCTGATCGTTAAGGGCTGTGATCTCGCTGTCGAGTGAACTGATCTTCTCTTTCAGTCGCTTGTTCTCCTCCTCAGCCGCTTTCAGTTTTGTAGCGAGGGTGTCATTGCTGACCTGTACTTCGGTAAGACGTTTCTGAGTATCTTCAAGGATCTTAGCCTGAGTCTCATCAGCATCTTCTCCCTGTCTGATCCCTTCCAGCTGCATTTTAGCGGTGCGGAGCTGCTGTCTGAGGGTAAAGACCTGTGAATCCAGACCTTCGAGCCGTCTGATGACATCAGCCTTGTCATAGCCGCCGAAAGCAACTGATTTTATGAACCTTGCTTCAGCCATGTAATAAATCCTCCTTAGAATATGCTTAAACTATATCATATATATTAGATCAAGGCAGAAAAAAAGCTCTGCCGGATAGGGAAAAATAAAAGAAGCATATAATAATATATAATTCTTTTATGACATTATACCAATTTTATTATACATCATGTGCATAATAAAGTCAATATAAATATTACCCAATTCGGCAGAACTGTTTTTGTAATTGTTGCG
>CAMNFW010000303.1 GCA_946537565.1 uncultured Ruminococcus sp.
CAGCCTCCACCAGGGAAACGTCAGCGCCTTCAAGTATTGATTTGTAACCAAAGCCGCCGTTATTACCTACAGCCCTGTGCTCGCAGTTGGAGACCGCCTGAGTCAGCGAAGGCTGTCCTGCATGGCACACTGCCCCGGAAAACAGCTGCTTCTCAAAGAGCGTGTTTGCCTCCACGACTTCTGCAACCTTTGGCAGCACGGCCTTACAGTGTACATCAGCTTTCTTCATATCAGCGGCAAGTATGCTCTGACTGCCCGCTCCGTCGATGACCACCTTTGCCGCTCCTCTTGCCCTGAGAAATGCAATTATCCAGTCATTGCCCTCACGGACGCTCCGGCAGTCCACAGCCTCCACGAATATCATGTCCCCTGTGGTCTTCACAGCAACAGCCAGAGAGACATTTGCTGTAACCATGGAGTATTTCACGCCATAGAAAAGCCGCACAGGGCTTTTCAGCTCCGGCGGCTTACTGATCTTATAGCTTTCCCACTCCTCAAGACTTATAGCAGACTTCTGGTTATAGCTCAGCCAAAGTCCCAGACGCTGGATATTGTCGTCCACCTGATCATCACCAAGCTCACTGCGGATAGTTCGCTCAGTGAGGATATATCCCAGGGACGGATTGGTCTCATACCACAGCTCCGGATCGTGAGCATCGGACAGCTCCTTCACAGCCCACTCAGCCCAGCCGGTATCCTCTTCCTTGCCGATCAGAGTTGATCGGCGCAGTTTCAGGAATACAGTTCCTGAGGAGACTGCCGTGGGAGGAGTTCCGCACATAAGTGTCTGAGGATTCTTGCTGTCGGTGACGACGTACTTCAGAGCGCTCTCCTGGTCGGCGGTGTACTCCTGAGCCTCGTCGATGATGAGCAGGTCGTAGCCCTCGCCCAGACCACCCTTGCTTGAACGTGTGCGGAAGTTGATGACGGCACCGGTGGGGACTCCGTCCTCCAGAAACTCAATGTGTTCCAGTCCCATTTGCTTGGTGGTCTTGAAATCCTTGCCCTCGACGTAGCCTGCCTTGGTCAGACGGTCGATGCACTTCTCCCAGGCATTGTGTGAGGTAGTTGTCCTGTGAGCGGTATAGAGTACTCTCTCTTCATGAGTCAGTCCCCAGACTGCACGCATGACCAGGATCTCACTCTTTCCGTTTCGGCGAGGAATGCTCCAGCCGAACTTCATGTGAACCCACAAGCCTTCCTCGTTCACCGCCATGATGTCTTCCAGCATCAGCTCCTGCCAGGGCATTGAGCTGCGGTCGGAGCTGTTGTAGATCGCGATGGCTTCCGCTCCCAGTGATCTGGCGTAAGGCAGCACCCTCGATGACGTCGGAGTCTGCCGCCCGTATCGCTTATCCGTCAAAGAGACTTCCAGTCAAAGGTTTGCGGCAGCACACGGTTTGAGATGACCTCCACGGCTTTGCCGAAGTCCTGAACGGGAGCGAGCTTGTCGGACTTGAGCCGGTTGCAGGTCATGTGTGCAAGCTGCATATTGCTGATGTCAGAAGGGTGTCCGCCCTTTGACACGGGAATGATGTGGTCAATGCAGGGCGACATCGGATCCGGGAACTTTATCCGGAAGTCCACTGGCTTGCCACAGATACCGCAGACCTTCTGTGTCGCAAAGATCTTCTTTTTGTTTGAATTGAACTGCGCCCTCTGGGTGCCGTTGTGGTCAGGGCGCAGATTTGGCTTTGCCATAGTGTCACCTCCGGGTATAAAAAATGCACCCTTGCAGGTGCTCAGTGTTCTTTCAGTTCAACGCAGAAAACATGGTCGAAGTTGTATATGCCGATCCAGGCGCCTTTCAGCTTTACGATTATCGCCTTGCCGTCATAGCTGTAATCATCCCATTCTCCTTTGCCGTAGGAGATAGTTTCACCGCTCTTAAAGGTGATCTCTATTCTGTCAGCGTGTTCCATTCTCTCACCACCTTTCGGGTATAAGAAAACCGCCTTGTTATGGGCGGTTTAGTTGTTGTTCTGCTGTTCTGCTGATTCAAAGCCGATACCATTGTTACAATCAATGCAGGGGTCATGAGTAATAAAACATATTTTCATTTCTGGTATTCCATCAGGGTACGCATCACATTTCCATTCATCAATTTTTTGATCTGCGTTTTTGATATGCTTGCATCTTCGGCATTTAAAACTTCCTATCATACAATGACTCCTCCATTCTTCAAATATTTTATAGCCGCTAAAATGTTTTCGTCCTGAGTATTAGGATTCATACGGAATATAGCTGTTGCATCAGCAAAATATTCGTAAATATCCTTATCGTTCTCTGCCAACAGTTTTCTCTTTTTCCAAATACTGACAGCTTCATCTGTTTTCAATAATTCATCAGGAATACGGATATGCGCCGCCTCATGTTCTGCAAGAAATGTTATATTCTTCAGCTGCTTAGGCATGATGTTATTATTTCTCCAGTTACTAAAAGCCGACAGCAAGGCATCTTTACTGTTAAAATAGCGTGAAGAAATATATAAAATACCTTCATAAGGCTTAAAATTAGCAACACAACACATATCACCGTCTATTACATCAATTGCAACGATTGCAGGA
>CAMNFW010000304.1 GCA_946537565.1 uncultured Ruminococcus sp.
GGGGATTGCTGAGAATAACCGCTGCTGTTCACAGGCGGAGCAGGAGAGTTTTCAAGGTTTTGAGCATAAGACTGAGAATTGTTGATTTCCGGTTCAGGCTGACGAGCCGGGGATTGCGGCTGGCAGGGCGCAGGCTCAGGACTTTCATAGTTCAAAGGAGAAACCGGCTGCTGCTCCTGCTGAGGAGAATCATTGTTTAAAGGTTCCTGAACAGGAGGAGCTTGCTGTTCATCAGAGGAGTTTTCAGTGTAGGGAGACTGCTGTTCAGGAGCTGGAGCTTCGCTGTCAGTAGGCTTAAGCGGTTCTGCTCCGGACTGATCGTTTCCTTTTCTGTGAATGGCAGAGGCTGCCCGGCTGCCGAGATCGGAAATAAAGCTTCCGGCACTTGCAAGCTCATCTGAGTTGGCTATATCAGATATAGCTGATCTCAGGCTGAATTGACTGCCTTCTTTAGTATAAAGCTCTTTGAGGGTATCTATAATAGCAGTAACCATCCAGTAACAACAGTAACATGAGAAATACGACAGCCATACTACTGCATACATTAAATATAATACAGATAAGATCATATACCATCCAGCGATGATACCGTATCTTAATAACAATCCAAATAGCAGGAAAATACCGAAAACGGTCATTAATCCAAGGGTTTGCTTTCTTGCTTCACTTTGGTATGCAGGATCGATATCATTTATGGAATCAAATGATCTTATAAATGTATCGAAAAATTTTATTTTTCTGAACAGACTTTTTTCTTTCAGAAATGGATAAGGGTATTTCATATAGATATCCTTGATATTTGGTATCGACAGCAGTTTCGGCTGAAATTTTCTTGCACCTCTGTCATGCTCAAAATCACCGTTATGCTTTCCGGAAGCCAGTGCCATTCTTTCACCGATGACAAAGACCAGCGTGAAAATTGCTGCCAGAATCATGCAGATTATTACACCAATTTTATACGGGGTTTCACGAAACAGCATTATCAAATACATTACCTCGGCAGTCACACCACAGAGCAGATAAGATATAACTCTGTTTCTGAACAGCAGCTTTGTAATTGCAAAGACTATTGGCACATAGAACCATCCGCCTATGAAATATCCTATAACAGTCAATATAAATTCCATTTTCTTTTTCTTCCTTTCGATCAGTAGTCAAAGCCGCCGCCGCCGGATTGTGCAACAGGTGAGGGTATCATAAAAGCAGAACCGGCTGATTGTTCTGTTACCCGCCAGCCGTCATCTTCAAAGCAAACAACGTCTAAGTAGACTGTATCCTTTTCGCCATCGTATGATTTGTATTCAATTTTGAGGCTGTAGCCTTCTTTGATGACAGGACAGTTTCCGGTAAAATGGTAGGAATAATAGTTTTGTACAGAAAAAAGCTCATCTGAACTCATTTTAGTTTTATCTTTAATTTTGAAATTGAACTTGAAGCTTTTGTACATTTCCTTGGCTAAACCAATTGAAAATGCCAATTCACCGTTGATGCGGTCAATACTCTGCTGAGAAATATTACTGTATTGTTCTGACGGAAGTATCGTTTTACACATCAGATCACCGTCAGCCTTATTAAGTGATTTCTCAAAATCATTGACCGCACTTTTATAGCTTGAGTATCTGATCGTTTTGTATGAATTACCGGATTTTGAAGAATTATTAGTAGGACTAAAGAGTCCTATGATTACCAAACCTACGATGACGGCAATGATAATAGTTTTCTTTTTTTTCTTGTTTTCAGAATTATTAGGAATTTGTGTGTTAAGATCGTTCATAATAAACCTCCTGATATGTTATAATAGTTTTATGAATGAAATACTAACCGCAAATTGATGATATTTGCGGTATTTTTTGTTATTGAACCGTATTATCACATGAATTCTCGTTAATATTATCATAGCACACATGATGAGAAAATCTGCCGCAAAAAAAGGGGAATTTGCCGCAAAAAAAAAGAGCCTGAAGCAAAAGCATCAGGCATTGTGGGATTATGAATGATCTGAGCGGAATTCTGAGGGAGTCAGGCTGGTGATTTTTTTGAATTGTTTCATGAAATAGCTTTCATAGCTATAGCCGCAGCTGACGGCGATCTCACTGATCGACAGTGAGCTTTTAGCGAGGAGGAGCTTAGCTTTTTCAACACGGAAATGGATAAGATCATCAAAAACGCTTTTACCGAAGAAGGCGCTGTAATTTTTCTGAAGGGAGCTTCGGCTCATACCGGCTTCGGTGCAGATAGTTTCGATATTTGGGAAATTTTCGGGAGAGGCTTTCATTTTTTCACGCAGAGCAGAAAGCTCGGAGTAACGTTCAGCAGTTTTAAGGGTTCTTGAATTTTCCGCAGCTTTTGGAACTGAAGCAGCTGGGATCGAGTCATGGTTCAGCAGTCGATTCAGACCGATATCGAGGCAAGCAGCAAAGTTAAGATAATACCTGTCATAGATAGAGTTATTGTTGAAGTATGAGACAGAGATATAGCCAAACTGTCTGGAGCCGGAATGGAGCGGTGAGAGAAAAAGTACAGAGCAGTCACTGTTGTTTCGGAAGAATT
>CAMNFW010000305.1 GCA_946537565.1 uncultured Ruminococcus sp.
TGTGAGGTGTTGAAATGAGAAAAACTGCTTTGCTGCTGGCATTGATACTTGCATCAGCAGGCTTGTACAGCTGCGATGATGGAAAAATGGAGCTGTACAGGTCTTTTGACACAGATAAGGCAGAAGCAATTGCACTTGATTACATGAACGGAAAATATGACGAGACCTTCAGTGTTGTCAGAAGTCAGAAATACAAAGAAAATGGCTATGCTCCGGGTTCGATACAATCATTTTGGTGCGATGTGGAGGTTTCTGTTCAGTCACCGGCTCAGGGAAATAATTATACAGTCCGGGTGATGTGCGGTGATAACGGAGATTACTTCATAGCAGGTGATAATTATATGACCGCTCTGGTCAGACCGCTGGCTGGAAGAGATATTGAAAGCATCGTTTCCGGTTCATCTCTTGATGAATACTGCACAGACCAGTATCATATCAGCGAGATCGGCACGGGCAGTTCCGGAACTCTTGACTTTACGCCGGACTTTGAAATTGACCCTGAAAATGACACTCTCAGCTCAATGATCGGGAGATACAAGATCTGGCTGAGCTTTCAGATATATCTGCCTGAATCGGCGTATAGCAATAAGCTGGAGGCTGAATTTGAAAACATATTAAGCTCAGCCTTTCCCCTGAGGGATCAGGACGATTATATCCGGGCAGATATTTTATCCTTTGACGATGATCATTATTATGAGCTCAAAAATATAATCGAAAGCGGAGGAGATCTTCCGGAAAATTTTGAGTGGAAAGCAGTACATAATAAATCAATTAAATTTGATTAAGTGAAACATAAAAAAGGGCGCTGGTCAGTTAATTATCTGACATCAGCGCTCTTTTTGTATCTTTATATAATTAATAATTCTGAGAATATAACATCTGACAGGCGGCAATGGATAGCATATTATTCCATGTTCCGGCTTTCTGAGGAAACGTCAGCAGACAGCTGTACGGGTATTTCCTCGGAATAATTCCGCTGGGTATTGACAGTAGTTGAGGTATAGGGATTAGTAAAGACAGGTCCTGAGCTGCTGTCTGAGGAGATATTCTGCGGACTGGTTATCTTAAGGTCATTTTTTGAGAGTTTGTTGATGTGGATAAAAGCGAAGACTGTGATAGCTATCTCAAAAATGAAGAAGATAAGTATGAACAGTATCGACTTCATTGACAGGCAGAAATCATAGAATCCGTGGATAAGAATTGGTGCGATAAGTGCGAATATGAGATTTTTTTTCTTTCCGGCTTTATCGCCGTCGGCTTCACACTGTTTAGCGAGACCGTAAAAATAACCCATAAACACGCCGTCTATGCAGTGTCCGGGAACGGCAGTCAGCGCACGGAGTATTCCAACGCTCAGACCGCTGCTGAGAACATAAAGCAGGTTCTCGAAGGTAGCGAAGCCCAGTGAAGCGGTGGTTGCGTAGACAACGCCGTCGAAGGTGAAATCGAAAGCTTTGTTTTTCCAGGTTGTCAGGCGGGTAACGACATATTTTCCGGATTCTTCAGCGCCGGCAACGATTATAAAATACTCAATAACATTATAAATCAGGCTCCCTTCCGGGAAGAACATTTCCAGCAATGCACCGAACACACCTTCAAGTATTATTGCAGAAATGATAGTAGCTCCGCCCAGGAAAAAGAGCAGTGCCATAAGACCGAGGGGTTCGGGGCTGTTCTTATCCTTTTTCCTTATGTACAAAAACAGGACAAGAGCCGGCAGGATAGCGACTATAATAAGAATTTGTGTCATAGTTCATCTCCTTTCCACTTTATTATACATTTATCCCCATAGATTGTCAAGTATTTTTATAGAGCTTTATGGTTAAATTACAAGCAGTATCTGGTAAAATATCTTAGCGTGAAATAATACAGCAAAAACTGATTTATCATATTTCAGTGCAAAGATATATATCCGGACATTTAAGATAAAACATTTTCCAATATCAATATGCAAAACAATATTTCAAAGCCGGCACAGAAATGGAGCTGGTTTTTTTATATACCGCAGGGTATTTTTCTGATGAATAAAGAATTATCTCCCGTGAAATAAACATATAATGTTATGAAACGAACAGTAAAGGGGGGATATTATTGAACAACAGACTGGAGCAGCGGGCGGTAATACTTGGGGAATACATCATTGAAAACGGAGCCACAGTACGTTCGGCGGCGAAAAAATTCGGAATTAGCAAAAGCACAGTACATAAGGACGTAAGTGAAAGGCTAAAGCGTGAAGACCCGATGCTCTATGCACAAGTTAAAAAAGTTCTGGAGATAAACAAAAAGGAACGGCATATTCGTGGCGGACTTGCGACTAAGCGAAAATATGAAGTTATAGCGGAGAATAAAAAACAGAGACAGCGCTGACAGCTGTCCCTGTGGATCTATATCAAAAACTGTCGTGTTATTTCAGCTGATGAACCGGAGCTGTTCACGGGCGTGCGCCGGCGCATTGCGGTTACCTGCCGTTCCGATTCGGCTGACTTAACACGGCTGTTTACTTTTATTCTATGCCAAAACCTCAAAAATAGTCACATGAATTTTT
>CAMNFW010000306.1 GCA_946537565.1 uncultured Ruminococcus sp.
CCCTTTTTCAGCACTCTCAGCACTTCCTTAAGGTCTCTTTCCGGCTCTCCCCAGAAATAAAAGCTCTCGATAGTTATTATTTTGTCAAATGTATTGTCCTCAAACGGCAGCTTCTCTACTGATGCCTTTATGATCTTCATCTTGCCTGCGCTGATATTCTCAGCGTTGTTCTTGCTGCTCAGCTCCACCGACACATCTGAATAATCAACTCCATATAATGCTCCTGTTGTTATCCTCTCCGCCATTACCTTAAGCGCACCGCCTGCACCGCAGCCAATATCAAGCACCGTGTCATCTTCCTTAAAATCAAAGAATCCCAATGCCCATTCTGTTACTCCCCGATGTGTGCCGGTCATTCTCTCCAGCATTATCTTTCCGGCTTCTCCTGTAGGCTTTCTCGGATTTCCGGCTTCCGTTATTGATTCATGCTGCTCTGACATTTTTTTACCCACCTCAATTTCTTTCAGCTGCTCTTGTTTCTGTGAAATATAATCCTCCAAACAGTCTGAACATCAGAAGCTCCAGCGACCGCCTGTCAGAATGATTCTCTGTAAGCACATAATTTTTTGCAATACTGTTCATTCCGCTTACTATGAAATCTACAAGAAATATCCTGTCCTCGCCTGTTACGTCCCCTACAAAATGCTCACATTCCATCAGCGCTTTGTACTGTACATCATACAAAAAGTGCATCATCTCATTTTTTACCAGCAGCTCAAGTATATGCTTCTTGTCTATTATATAACTGCTGTAGCCCCGGCAGAATTCACTGAAGTCTGCTGACCGGCAGGTGGATTCATGCTTGTCCGGCATGAAACAGCAGCTTATCTGAAGCTCATAGATTATAACGTTTTCTTTTGAGCCAAACAATGAATAAAATGTCTGCCTCGATACATCTGCATTCTTGCAAAGATCACTTATACTTATTTCAGAAAAACTGTGTTCCTCCAACAGCTGGAGCATCGCCTCTCCTATGAGTTTCTGTGAAAATAATGCGGATTTATTGTTTCCTTGATACATTGACAAAACACCTCAGTTTGTATAACTTTTTCTTTCGCACTTGACAAATTCATCACTAAGTGTTATTATTATAACAGCAACTTTGACATTTGTCAAGCTGCATCAATTTGTCAGTACTTTCCCACACAAGTTTCTGACTAAACAAGATATGGAGGTTTAAATAATGGCACAGGTTACAAAGGATACAAAGATCGGTGAGCTGCTCGAAATCAGTATGGATGCTGCTCCTATCCTTCTCAGTATCGGTATGCACTGCCTCGGCTGTCCTGCTTCTCAGAATGAAACTATCGAAGAAGCCGCAGCTGTTCACGGTGTTGATGCTGATGAACTGGTAAAAGCTATCAACGAAAAAATCGGCTGATTAAAATCTTTCCTGCTTCTTTCATGGAGCAGGATTTTTTTGCACCTGCGTTAGATTCTACAAACATTATATCATATGCGCCGTTTTTTTGCAAGCTTTTTTTATCCTTTTTTTTAAATGTCTCTGAAATTGCCCAATTCAATAAAACTACACAGTTCGATCCTGTTCGCTGTCTTTTTTGTAAATCGTTTCACGTCTACTCTGCTGCTGCACTGATCTTGCCTCAACAATTGTATAAAACCCTTGAAATATGAAAAAAAGTGTGATATAATATTTATTAGACTTTTTGGCATCGGAGATTCTCGATTCAGATTTCTTAGATGCCTATTATGAAAGGAATACAGATATGTCAGAAAAAAATAAAAAGAATTATGAAATACCACGCCCTCAGTTTCCCAAAAGAGCCGTGATTACCGGCGGTATGCCCTATGGAAACAAAGAGCTGCATTTTGGTCATGTGGGCGGTATGCTGGTTTTTGCAGATACTTATGCCCGTTTTCTCCGTGACAGAATCGGTAAGGAAAATGTTATTTTCGTTACCGGTACTGACTGCTACGGCTCACCTATCGCTGAAGGCTGGCGTGTTAAAGTGAATAACGGCGAATTCACCGGCAGCCTTGAGGATTTCGTTCAGAGTAATCACGATAAACAGAAAGCTACTCTCGATGCTTATGGTATCTCCCCTGACCTGTTCGGCGCTTCCGGTCTCGGCAGAAGCAAGGAGATCCATTCCGAAGTCACAGACTGGTTCATCAGCTCTCTCTATAAAAAGAATCAGCTCAATCAGATCACTACTATGCAGTTCTTTGACGAAAAAGCCGGTGTTTTTCTCAACGGCAGACAGGTTATCGGTAAATGTCCCGTTGAAGGCTGTACTTCTGAAAAAGGTTATGCTGATGAGTGTGATCTCGGTCATCAGTATATGCCCGAAAATCTCGTTGACCCTATTAGCACCTTAACCGGCGAAAAGCCTTCTATGAGACCCGTTACAAACTGGTATTTCAAGCTCCGTGATTATGAAGAGCTGATGAAGGAATGGGTCGAAGAACTTAAAAAACGCAAGGATATCCGCCCTGTTGTCTGGAAAACTATTGATGAGTTCCTGAAACCGCCGGTAATATACGTTAAGCGTGAATATGAAGAAAAATATTTCCAGCTTAA
>CAMNFW010000307.1 GCA_946537565.1 uncultured Ruminococcus sp.
GGCATTTTTTCGACAAATTCCCAAGCCGGAGCAGTTTTAAGGGCTTGGATTATTTCATCATCGGAAGCGTCATCTTTTCTCCACCGCATATTTTCACGGATCGAGCCGGAGAAAAGAACGGCTTTCTGGGGAACGTTACCGATAATTTTCCTAAGCTGGGACAGATCGCATTGAGTGACATTTTTGCCGTTCACGAGAACCTGACCGGAATCAGCGATGTAGAAGCCGGGGATAAGAGCGGCGGCAGTAGATTTACCGCTGCCAGTACCGCCGATAATGCCGAGAAATTCGCCACGTTTAAGTGAAAAGCTCAGGTTTTGTACAGAACTGTCACCGGCACCTTCATAAGTAAAAGTAACGTTTTTAAATTCAAGGATAAAATCGCTCTTATTATCCAGAGAGTCAATGCCGGAGGATTCAGGAGCGAGGTCGAAGATCTCGCTGACACGGTTAGCGGAGGCGAAAGCCTTAGTAAAAGTAACTATAAGATTTGCCAGTACAACGAGAGCCAGCAGGATCTGAGTCATATAGTTTGTGAAAGCGGTAAGCTCACCCTGAGTAAGTCTGCCGGAGTCAATTCTAATGCCGCCGAACCAGAGAATAGCAACGATACCGAGATTCATTATCATAAAGGCAGCGGGATTGAGAACAGCTGATATTTTACCGACAGCAATTGAGCAGGCAGAGACCTGATCGACCGCCTCATTGAACTCATCAATTTCCTCCTGCTGCCGTGAAAATGCACGAATAACACGGGTACCTTCGAGGTTTTCACGGGTAAGAAGAGCAGCACGGTCGAGTTTTTTCTGGGTAGACTTATACATCGGGACAGTTTTTCTCATGATGATAAAAATGATACCGGAGATAAGTGGAGCGGCGATGAAGAAAATAAGGGAGAGTTTCCAGTCGATAGTCACCGCCATAACAGCAGCACCGATAATAAGAAATGGGGCACGGACAGCAAGGCGAATGAACATATTAACGCCATTCTGAACGGTATTAGTATCATTAGTCAGTCTGTTGACCAGGGAGGAGGTACCGATCTTATCAATGCTTGAAAAAGAAAGCTTGTTGATATGTTTATAGAGTGCGTCTCTCAGTTCAGTGCCGAAGCCGTAAGCACATTTAGCGGCAAGGAACTGACAGGTCAGAGCGAAGCCGAGACCGCAAATGCCCAGCAGAACGATGACACCGCTCATTTTGTAGATATAGGAGCTGTCATTATGAGCGATACCCTTATCAATGATATTAGCCATAACATAGGGGACGATGAGTTCAAAAACAGCCTCAAGGAGTTTAAAGAAGGGACCGAAGATAAGTTCCTTTTTATAGTTTTTAAGATAAATTAAAAGTTTTTTCATTTTAACCTCAAAAGAAACAAGAGACAAGAAACAGTAAGCAGTGGATAATAATTAATCATAAAAATTAAAAATCCTGCTTTCTGAAACCTGTCTCTTGACAGAAAAATGCTGATAGATCAATAAATATTTTTAGTGAATACAGGTTATTTAATCAGCTGACAGCCGAAAACATCTGAGAATATGCTGCAAAGCTGCTCTCCGATGATAGCAAAAACCACTTTGTTGAAGCTGTGTTTGTATTTATCCTCATTCAAAGCTTGTTTGAAGAGTTCAGCGATATGTTTAGGGGGATTACGGAAGGCACCGCAGCCCAAAGCGCCGAGAATAAGGTTATCTACTTTATTTACAGCAGCGATATTCAGGATAGTATGGATTTTATTCAGTGTAGCCTGTTCCATTTCCGGGGTCAGACGTTCCTCACCGTTTATGACAGTGACAGGTGGATTATTGAGCGCAGCGACAGCGATAAAGTTAGTTTTCCAGGGCTGATCCAGGAGGGGATAGCCTTCAAGCTCACGTCCACGGAATATAGTTATACCCTTGCTCCACACACCGCCGAAGTTTCTGTCCATAGGGTATTGGAATTCAGATTTTGGAAGATCATAATAATACGCATAATGAGCGAAAGGATAAAGGGCGGTAAAATAATTTGAGCGAAGGAAACAGGATTCTTCCTGAGCGCCGCTGCCGGAGTAAACGCCGCCGCCGGGATTTTGTCTGTTAGCGAGATTGAGAACAGCGGTAGTGCCGGGATTTTCGAGCTGGACTTTTTTTGCGGCATCGAGGCAGTCCATAAGCCAGACTTCGATTGAAGTATCGTATTCAGTTTCCGGCGGAGCGATATCAGTGATCTCCTGGGAGTACATAATTGAGGAATTCATCATCTGAACGCCGTCCCAGGGAATTTCAACAAGATTGCCTGACTGTGAGATATATCTGCCTTCCTCAACGATATCAACATGAGTTTCATAATAAGCAGCCCGGTAGTTATGCTGGAAATAGCGGTTTCTGCTGTTCCATATCGGCAGAAAACCCTTCAGCCATTTTTCGTGATCCCAGGAAGGGGGAGGAGGAGCCGGAGCATTAAGCTCAATATCAGACATAGCCAGGAGACCGGCAATTCTAATGAGGATACCTATCTGACATTTTTCGTCTTCATTTTTAGTTTTATCAAAG
>CAMNFW010000308.1 GCA_946537565.1 uncultured Ruminococcus sp.
TAGTTATCATCAGCAGCTGGATATCCGGCTCTGTGTTCATGCTGATGTCTGCTGTTGTATCGGTGAAGCTGACCTTTGCACATACACCGTCAAGGCTGTTGTATGCGTTTTCCAGCCTGACTGCACAGTTTTCACAGGTCATTCCGCTTATTCTCAATCTGACGGTGTACTCATAATCTGATTTTTTGCCGTGAGATTTCCGGACACGCTTTTCAGATGCTTCATGTTCACCGCAGCAGCCTCCGCCTTTTGTGAATTTTTTCACCGCAGCTGCTGCCGCAATGACTATAACCACCGCCAGTATTACTGCTATGACCGCTGTCGCCGCATTGATATTCAAAAGCAGAAGTCCTGATTTCATTTCTTATCCCTTCCAGTGCAGCCGCCGCAGGCTGAACAGTCTCCGCAGCAGCCGCCTTTTTTACGATTTTTAATGCAGCTTATAACTGCAAGCACTGCCGACAATGATATAACTATTATAAGTATAATGTCCGCTGTATTCATTTATATCGCTCCTATCAGCATTCCGCCAAGATTTACCAGCAATGCCGCCGCCCATGCGATCACACACTGCCAGATAACTAATCCAAATGCCCATTTTTTTCCCAGCTCCCTTTTTACAGAAGCTACTGCCGCTACACATGGTGTGTAAAGCAGAGAAAATACCAGCATTGATGCTGCTGACACTGATGTCAGCACCTTTTCAGGACCTTCACTGAAAAGCACCTGCATCGTCGATACTACGCTTTCCTTAGCCATGAATCCGCTGACCAGCGATACTACTATCCTCCAGTCACCAAGTCCCGCCGGCTTCATTATCGGTACAAATAATCCTGCTGCTAAGGCAAGTATGCTCTTCTCCTGATCGTCTACCATTTTAAAGTGCATATCAAAATTCTGTAAAAACCATACTGCTATTGTTGCGATAAGTATTACTGAAAATGCCTTCTGCAAAAAATCCTTTGCCTTCTCCCAAAGCAGCTGTGCTACATTTCTCAGCCCCGGAAGCCTGTAATTCGGAAGCTCCATTACAAACGGCACTGCCTCTCCTCTGAACAGCGTTCCCTTGTATAACAACGCTACAAGTATCGCTGTTATAATTCCTAAAAGATAAAGACCTACCATTATAAAACCGCCCCTTTTCGGGAAAAACGCATTTACAAAAAATGCGTATATCGGCATTTTTGCAGAACAGCTCATGAATGGTGTGAGCAGAATTGTCATTTTTCTGTCACGTTCACTGGGAAGAGTCCTCGTTGCCATGACTGCCGGCACTGAACAGCCAAATCCAATAAGCATCGGCACTATGCTTCGTCCTGACAAGCCTATCTTTCTCAGCATCTTGTCCATGAAAAATGCCACTCTTGCTATGTATCCGCTGTCCTCCAGAAGTGACAGGAAAAAGAAAAGTGTAACTATTATCGGCAGAAAACTCAGCACACTGCCTACTCCTGCAAATATTCCGTCTATGATAAGACTGTGGATAGTTTTGTTAACATCTGCATTGGTCAGTGCAGTATCAGCCATATTCGTCAGCTTATCAATTCCGGTCTCAAGCAGTCCCTGTAACCATGCGCCTATGACGTTGAAGGTCAGCCATGAGACCAGTCCCATTATTGCGATAAATGCCGGTATTGCGGTGAATTTTCCGGTCAGGAATCTGTCTATTCTTCGGCTTCTTATATGCTCCTTGCTTTCGGCAGGCTTGATGACAGTTTCCTCGCAAAGCTTAAGAATAAAACCAAAACGCATATCTGCAATTGCTGCGCTGGCATCAAGTCCACGCTCCTTCTCCATTTGGAGTACGATATGCTCTATCATTTCCTTCTCGTTATTGTCCAGCGCCAGCTGTGAGATTATCAGACTGTCACCTTCAATCACCTTGCTGGCTGCAAATCTGAGCGGAATACCGATCTGTTCCGCATGATCCTCGATAAGATGACATATTCCGTGGAAACAGCGGTGGACAGCGCCGCCGTGATCGTTTTTTCCGCAGAGATCCTGTCTCAGGGGTTTTTCCTGATATTTTGCGATATGAACAGCGTGCTCCACCAATTCGCTTATGCCTGAGTTTTTTGCTGCTGATATCGGCACCACCGGCACGCCCAGAAGCTTTTCCATTTCATTGACATCAATGCTTCCGCCGTTGCTTGTCAGCTCGTCCATCATATTAAGCGCAACTACCACCGGTATATCCATTTCCAGGAGTTGCATCGTCAGATAAAGATTTCTCTCGATATTTGTTGAATCTACTATATTGATTATCGCATGAGGCTTCTCATTTAGCACGAAATTTCTGGAAACGATCTCCTCGCTACTGTATGGAGACATGGAATAAATTCCCGGCAGATCGGTTATTTTGGTGTTTGGATAGCCTTTTATCGCACCGTCCTTCCGGTCAACCGTTACTCCGGGGAAATTTCCGACGTGCTGTTTTGCACCGGTAAGCCGGTTGAACAGCGTGGTCTTTCCTGAGTTCTGGTTTCCCACAAGTGCAAAGGTCAGGACTGTTCCCTCCGGAAGCGGATCGCCGCTG
>CAMNFW010000309.1 GCA_946537565.1 uncultured Ruminococcus sp.
AGGGTTCACAACCCTTTGGCGGAGTCCAGAGGCAGAGCCTTTGGCAGGGTCTGGGACAGCGTCCCAGCGGAGTCCAGAGGCAGAGCCTTTGGCTTAAAGATAAGAATCGGCATTTTTCTTAAGGCGCATACCAAGAACGGTAACGTCGTCGGAACGGAGGGTCGGTGAAAAAACGCCGGCTTTTCTGATTATCTCACGGACAATTTTTTTGAGATCATCGCCGGACAAGAGCAGCTCTCTTACAAAACGATACTCGTTCTCGTTTATTCCGTCCGAAAACATTATCGCTATGTCACCTTCCGAAAATTCCGGCACCGCTGTAAAAAGTTCGCCGGTTCCAGTAATTCCTATAGGGAAAGTAGGTGAGGATATTTTTATCACCTCTCCGCCGTGACGTATCATAGTTGCAGCTGCGCCGGACTTGAGAAGCTCAAGCCTGCCGGTGTCAAGATCAATGCAGGCTGCATCAAGGGTCGCAAAGCCTTCTTCCGGTGAGTTTGCCAGCATGAACGAGTTTATAAGCTTCACCGCCGCTTCATGTTCCATACCTCCGGTTATCAGCCGTCGGAACATTCTCACAAGCAGTCTGCTTTCCACTGCTGCGCTCCTTCCGCTGCCCATGCCGTCAGATATCACTACATAGCTTCTGCCTGTACCGTCTGTGAAAACTGCCGAACTGTCGCCGTTTTCAGTCTCTTCACCTGCACAGGCTGACGTTCCGTACACTTCCAGCTCAAACATTGGCGGCTGGCTCAGACGTATTCTCTGGAGCTTTCCTGAACTTGCCGGCGGACAAGCTTCAAGCTGCTTTGATAATTCGTCCGCTACAATATCGCATACCCTGGATGCAGGCTCCGGAAGCTGCTCGTTTTTATAATATATCTCAGCTATAAAACGTCCGGCTGGATTGTACCCTGCAAAAACCTTCTCCGGCTCAGCTCCCCTTCTTGCAAGACTTGTCATCACCCTGACTGTCAGCTGTTCAGAATAACGCAGGGAAGGCATTTTCACAGCTGAACCTATTAGCTCCGCTGCTATCGCTATCTGATTATTTATCAGCTCACGGCTGTCAGCTGTACGCATTTCCATTATCTTAAGTGCAAGCCGCTCTCTTGAAAGCATCTCCGCAGTTTTTGCAAGCTCGTTCTTTTTCACACACTTCAAAAGCTCCGCCGGAAAACTCTCCGCTGCAAACTCTTCCATTGCACACAGGCGGCTCAGTGGCTTCGCCGCCCAGCTTTCAGGCTTATTCCAGCATGAATCTTCATTCTTGCAGCCTGTACACACTCTCCGGCGGAGTTTATCCACCTCATCGGGCTGATTTTTGCCGGCAGTAAAAATTTTTTTCAGTTTTTCATTTTCAAGCCGGACAGCAGTGATGGTATCGGTCATAAACGAGCTGCGGCAGGTCAAAATATCAAACAAATTCTCATCATTTTCCCGGCTGATGAATCTGTCAGAAAAATGCGGTGCTGTTAAAAGAAATATCAAAACACCAGCCGCAACTGTAAATGCTCCCGGTACAATGGCTGATGTCATGCCCGAAAGCAGCATCAGCAGCACATAGCTGCCACTGAAAATTCCTGAAAGTATGTAAGGTCTCCTGCCACTGATGTGACCTGCAAAAAGTCCTGAAACCGGCAAAAAAAGACAAGCTGCTCCGGCTGACTGCGATGCAAGATATGCTCCTGCTGCCGTCAGTATACCGCATATTGCTCCGCCTTCACCACCCCAGCCATAAGCTGCTAAAAGTGTAAGAGCAGTGCCAATTACAGCTCCTGGTGCTGCTCCGTAAAATTCAACAGAGCAAAGCGATGAAGTGAATAGTACAAATGCAAGCCCAAACGCTGCACCCGAAATCCCTTTAAGCTCAATTGTACGGTGCATTTTCAGTTCGCTCAGCACATATGCCGCCGCAAAAGCAGACATTCCGGCAGCCGTTGAATATACAAGGTAGTATCCCAGCTTGTATACCAGCTCACCCATTACCGCTGATACCGCTGCCCCGGATACAAAAAGTGCCGCAGCTGTCGATATTCCGCAGAAAACCGGACTTCTTCGACTGTCAAAAAGCATCTTGGTAATTACCAGAATCATCAGCGCTGTCAGCCTGACAATATTCTCAGCTATCCCCCCGGTCAACGCACTGTAACCAAAACTGCCCACCAAAAGCGCCGAAGTATATGCCAGTGGCATCGCTCCCCCTGCTGCCACCTCTCCAAAACCTGCTATTCCCTGCTTCTGACCGGCTGATATCACCGCTCCGGCTGCCGCTGCGGACACCAGCATCACCGTATACCACGCTGGAGAATATTTTGCAAAAAGCCTTTTTTCCATATCTATCAACACCTTCTTCAAAATTGCGCTTGGCTGGCAGTCAGCGCTTCTCTAAAATTATACCACATGACCATTGTCGAAATTTGCTGTTTATCGGTGGCAGTGGGGACGCTGCCACCTTCTACGCCAGAGACTATGAGGGGCGCTGCCCCCTTCCCCGCCAGAGACGCTGTCTCTGGACTCTGCCAAAGG
>CAMNFW010000310.1 GCA_946537565.1 uncultured Ruminococcus sp.
CCATAGGACAGGTGTCAAGATTGCACACCCTCATCATCACACAGCCCATTGTTACCAGCGGTGCTGTCGCAAAACCAAATTCCTCAGCTCCAAGAAGTGCTGCTATCAGTACATCTCGTCCTGTCATCAGCTTTCCGTCAGTCTCGATGCGTACTCTTGAACGAAGTCCGTTCATGATAAGTGTCTGATGTGCCTCTGCAAGTCCCAGCTCCCAGGGAAGTCCGGCATTGTATATTGAGCTTTTAGGTGCAGCACCTGTTCCTCCGTCATAGCCTGAGATAAGTATTACCTGAGCTCCAGCCTTTGCAACACCTGCTGCCACAGTTCCGACTCCTGCCTCAGATACGAGCTTTACTGATATCCTTGCCTTGTCATTGGCATTTTTCAGATCATATATAAGCTGCGCCAGATCCTCGATCGAATAAATATCATGATGAGGCGGCGGAGATATAAGTCCTACACCAGGTGTTGAATGACGGGTCTTTGCTATCCACGGATACACCTTTCCTGACGGCAGATGTCCGCCCTCGCCTGGTTTTGCTCCCTGTGCCATTTTTATCTGTATCTCTTTCGCTGATACAAGATATTCACTGGTAACTCCAAAACGTCCCGATGCCACCTGCTTTATAGCTGAGCATTTATCAGACTTCATTCTCTCCGGACTTTCTCCGCCTTCACCGGAATTGGATTTTCCGCCGATCCTGTTCATCGCTACTGCCATACACTCATGCGCTTCCTGTGATATCGAACCGTACGACATTGCTCCTGTCTTGAATCTTTGACATATACTCTCCACCGATTCTACTTCACTGATGGGAATGCCTCCGTTTTCATCATATTTAATATCAAGGAGACTGCGGAGTGTAAGACCGCTTTCCTCACGGTCAAGACATTCTGAATATTTCTTGAATATATCATAGCTGCCTGTTCTTGCAGCCTGCTGTAGAAGATGTATGGTCTCAGGAGTGTAAAGATGCTCTGTTCTTCCGCTGCGGAGCTTGTGAGTGCCCGCACTGGTGATATTATTATCTGTATGCAGTTCAAGAGGATCAAAGGCTGCTGTATGAAGCGCCTCTGTTCTGCGGCTTATCTCAGCCAGTCCTATTCCGCCGACTCTGCTTACTGTTCCCGAAAAATATTTGCTTATAAGCTCATCGGATATGCCTACTGCCTCAAACAGCTTGCTGCCCTGATATGACTGTATTGTGGATATTCCCATTTTTGATGCTATTTTTACTATGCCGTGAAGTACAGCACTGTTATAGTCGTCCTCTGCTGCGTAAAGATCTTTATCAAGAGTACCGTCTTCTATAAGACTGCGGATAGTCTCGTGAGCAAGATATGGATTTACCGCACAGGCTCCATAGCCTAAAAGTGCCGCAAAATGATGCACCTCTCTCGGTTCTGCACTTTCAAGCACCATTGCTACTGATGTTCGCTTCTTTGTTGACACAAGATGCTGCTGCAATGCTGCCACCGCCAGCAGTGAGGGTATCGCACAGTGAAACTCGTCCACTCCACGGTCAGAAAGTATCAGTATGTTTGCGCCGCTGCGGTGAGCTTTATCTGCTTCAAGAAAAAGCTTCTCCACGGCTTTTTCAAGCGGCGTGCCAATATAATAGATTATCGGTATCACTGCTGTTTTAAGACCTTCAACGTTGATGCTCCTGATCTTGAGCATATCAGTTTCAGTTAAAATCGGATTTTCGATCTTAAGCACACGGCAGTTCTCAGGTCTCTCTTCAAGAATATTTCCGTCCTTTCCAAGATATACGCTGGTGTCAGTTACTATGTCCTCACGGATAGCATCAAAAGGCGGATTCGTCACCTGTGCAAACAGCTGACGAAAATAATTGAACAGCGGCGGCGACTGCTTGTCAAGCGGCGGAAGAGGTATATCACTTCCCATTGAAGCTATTGGCTCTGCCCCTTTTTCAGCCATTGGCAGTATACTGCTGCGTATATCTTCATAGGAATAGCCAAATGCCTTCTGGAGCTTTGCAAGTTCATCAGGTGTATATGACTGCACTCCCTTGTTCGGTATATGCAGATCGTGTAGACGGACAAGATATTCGTCCAGCCATTCACCATATGGCTGTCTTGCTGCATAGGTGTTCTTTATTTCATCATCGCCAATGATACGTCCCTGTTCTGTGTCTGCAAGAAGCATTTTGCCGGGACGCAGACGGTCTTTCTTTATTATTTTTTCCGGCGGCACATCAATGCAGCCTGTCTCAGATGAAAGAATAAGATATCCGTCACTGGTGATGCAGTATCTCGACGGGCGAAGTCCGTTTCTGTCCAGTACAGCTCCCATTACGCTGCCGTCAGAAAAAAGTATCGAAGCCGGTCCGTCCCAGGGTTCCATCATTGAAGCATAATACTGGTAAAAATCATACTTTGCCTTTGAGATCGTTCTGTCATTTTTCCAGGGTTCAGGTATAGTTATCATCACCGCCAGCGGCAGCGGCATTCCTGACATTACCATGAATTCAAGTGCATTGTCAAGTCTTGCTGAGT